>QMNP01000239.1 GCA_003647825.1 Candidatus Cloacimonadota bacterium | reverse complement strand
CAATGAAAGTATGATTTTATTTTAATTGTGATTATTGATTCGAATAACTATATCTTCTTGATATTAGCCAAATATTTCTTTTTAGATTTGACACGTAGTGTCAGTAATTTGAATTTTGCAGCGAAGAATAATAATATGAAGGTAAAAGTATGAAGAAGAAATTCGATCCTACCACAAATTACAAAATTACTATGAAAAATGTGGGGTATAAACCGCGTTTAAAAACTAAAAAGAAAGATTACGAAAAACTGGGATTTAAAAGTGGACTGGAAGTGCATCAGCAGCTTGCCACAAAAGAGAAACTATTCTGTCATTGTCCGGTTGGTATTTACCAGAATTTAGATGATTATGATGCAGAACTTATCCGCCATATGCGTCCGACACTTTCAGAAATGGGAACTTACGACGGTACAGCTTTGATGGAATTCCGCACTAAGAAAAATATAACCTATCGCATAAAAAACAAAACGACCTGTACTTATGAAGTTGATGACACTCCCCCATTCCCTTTAAATCGTGAAGCCTTGGAATATGCTATTGAAATTTCCTTACTGCTTAAACAGAATATTGTGGGAGAACTTCATATTACCCGTAAGCAATATCTGGATGGCAGTATTCCTACTGGATTCCAAAGAACTGCTATCATTGGAATCGAAGGTGAAATTCCTCTCAAACATAAAAATGTAAGAATCATTCAGCTTAGCATAGAAGAAGATTCGTGCAGGGAAGTAAGTGATATTGGCCATGAAAGAATATACACAACTGATAGACTGGGTATTCCTCTTATCGAAACAGTAACTTATCCTGAACTTCTGACACCTGATGAAGTAATGGAAGCTGGACAGGTCATCCGTTTTATCAATCGCAGTTCCGGTAAAGTTCGCACAGGAATTGGCGCTGGCAGACAAGATGTGAACGTCAGCATTACCGGTGGGACCAGAATTGAGATAAAAGGTGTTTCACATATAAGCTGGATTCCTGAACTCACTCATAACGAAGCTTTCCGACAAAAAGGACTTCTGCTCATTAGAGATGAACTTAATAAAAGAATCGAACAAACGGAAAAATGGAAACCTACATTCAAAACTTTGAACTTTGACGTATCTGATATTGAATTCGAACCAATTAAAAAAGCTATGGAAAATGGTTGGTGTCTGGTAGCATGTAATTTACCAAATTTCAAAGGTATCTTATCACATTTCCTGCAGCCCGGTAAAACTTTCGCTGATGAGTTGGAAGGAAGACTTAAAGTGATCGCCTGTCTGGAAAAACCCAATATGGTTCATTCAGAAGATATGAATCCGGTGTTTAATGAGGATATGCTCAAGAAACGCAGTAAGTTGCTGGGATCAACCGAAGATGATGCTCAGATCGTATTTTGGGCTTCTGAAGAAGATATTCAAACCGCTAAAGAAACTATTGAAGAGAGATGCAAAATGACTTTCGAAGGTGTTCCAAACGAAACACGTAAAGCACTGAAAGATGGAACAACAATTTTTGAAAGAGTTCTGCCAGGTGCAGACAGGATGTACCCCGATACCGACAGTGCACCAATCCCGGTAGAAGATGAGTACATTGAATCAATCCGGGCAAAGCTGCCTGTCGAATTGAAAGAAAGACTTATCCAGCTCAATAAATGGCAGATTCCAGAAGATTGCTTTACATATATTCTTAAAAATAATCTGATGCCGCTCCTGGAAAAGATGATCAAAGAAACTAAAGTAGAATCAAAATGGTTGGGAACCTTATTTGGACACAGAATGAAATATATTGAAGGTCAGATAATCCCTTCTGAAGATTTCAGTTACGAACTGATTAATAAATTAATTAAGTTCCTGCAAAAGCAAAAAATTGATTTGGATATTGCTGAAAATATGTTACCCATAATTTGCTTGAATCCTCAAATGGAATTTGAATCTGTTCTTAATTCCTTAGAGTATGAGAAATATCCGAAAGAAAAAATCCTGAAAAACGTAGCCAGTCTGCAATCGATGTTCCCGAAAATTAATAAATCAAAAAATCCAAAAGCTGCAGAAAAATGGATCATGGGCAATTTACGTCCAATTGCCCTGGGAAATATTCCCTTAAAAGAATTAAGCAAGTATGTTCATGCTACTCTCACCAAAGGAGGTGTAAAATGATAGACATCTTCAAAGGTTACAAAGGTGATGCAGTAGAGATTCTAAAAAAGTATCATATCCGCGTTTGGGGCGATGTTGAAGTAAAAACCACTCGGGGAGATTTCAGTGGTATCGTGCTTCCCCGCTCCGAAAATGATGATGATAAACACATTGTGATAAAACTGGTTACAGGATATAATGTGGGAATTGATGTTAGCACGATCAAAGACATGAAAGAGATCGGCTACAAAGAAGCACATTACAAAATTCCGGAAAAGGAATTTCCATATACAGAGGGATTACCAAAAGTTAAACTATTTGGAACAGGCGGAACAATTGCTTCTCGATTAGATTATCGAACCGGTGCAGTAATTCCTGCTTTCTCTCCAGGTGAACTATACGGAGCAGTCCCGGAATTAGCTGATATCTGCAACCTGGAAACTGAAAAACTCTTTGCTGTTTTCAGTGAGAATATGGGACCAGAACAATATAAAACCTTGGCAATTGCCATAGGAAAAGAGATTGAAAAAGGAATTGATGGAATCATCATTGGACATGGAACCGATACTTTACATCATACTGCCGCCGCTCTTTCCTTTATGATCCAGAATCCTCCAGTTCCCATCGTGCTGGTAGGTTCTCAGCGTTCTTCCGACAGACCTTCTTCTGATGCAGCTTTGAATTTGATGCACGCTGCCACCGCAGCAGCCACATCTGATATTGCCGAAGTAGTGGTTTGCATGTTCGGCCCGACATCCGACGAATACGGTCTTCTGCATCAAGGAACTCGCGTTCGAAAGATGCATTCTTCCTATCGTTCTACTTTCCGCACCATCGGTGATGTTCCGATTGCCACGATAACAAGAGATAAAATATCTCCGATCAAGAAGAATTACAATAAACGCCGTGATGATCGTAAAGTAACAATTCTTCCCTATTTCGATGAGAAAGTTTCCTTACTCTATTATTATCCAAATATGCAGCCTGATATAATCTATTCATTAATTGATAATGGATATAAAGGAATCGTGATCGCCGGAACCGGTTTAGGACATGTGAATAAGCCGCTTTATCCAGCAATAAAAAAGTGCCAGAAATTGGGTATTCCAATCTATATGACAGTACAGACTCTCTGGGGATATGTTCATATGTTTGTTTATGATACCGGGCGCGATCTGATGAGTTATGGAATTATTCCTGCAGAAAATATGCTGCCTGAAGTTGCTTTTGTAAAACTTAGCTGGGCTTTGGGTCAAACTGATGATCTGGAAAAAGTGAAAGAATTAATGCTTACTCCAATAGCTAATGATATCACAAATCGTGAACCCTATAATGGTTATCTGATCTATCAAGGTGGAATTCCGGAAGTAGAAGAATTCATTAAAAAGGTGCATAAATAGATATGAAAGAAGTACGCATACCCCCAAAATTTGTAAGATCAATAATTGTAACAGTTGGATAAATAATGAATTTAAGAGAAGTAGCTGTCTTGAAAAAAGGTATTTACAAATGATGCTCCCTTGATAATTTCAGTT
>QMNP01000238.1 GCA_003647825.1 Candidatus Cloacimonadota bacterium | reverse complement strand
TTTGTCGGTGATGATGGGGCAACAACTATTTTACAAGTACCATACCCAGGTAGTGGAGCTTCTATGACTCTTCCTCCAGTTGTTTTTGGTTCAGCCGGGACACTCACCTACGATGTATCTGGTACTGTAACGTTATACACAGGTGGCGCACTTGAAGGTGTTTTAATTACTTATGAGCCAGTTGTTCCTCCATTGAAATCACCTGTTTCACCCTTATCAAAAAAAGTAAGTAGAAGCAATTCTAGAGATATCATTTTAACTGATGAGAACGGATTCTATACGATTCCTGATTTAGAGAATGGAACATATACTGTTACTCCATCATTCACTGGTTATTTCTTTAATCCAATTAGTGCTGAGGTCACTGTTAGTGATGATGACGTGACAGATGTTGACTTTACGGCAATAGATGAAACCACAGGTGGTACGGGTGGTAGTACTGTACCTGGTGGAGCAACTACTCCAATACCTGTTGAACCTATTATTATTGGTGGAACTATTATTGAGCCGGAAGTTGTTATAACAACTCCTACTGGAGGTTCTGTTGATGTTGAAATATCAGTAGCAGCAACACCAACAAACCCGGGAGCACCTAACACAGATTTATCTTTCAACTTAAATTTAACTGGAGATACAGCTGGTTTAACATTCAGCTTCGAACTTGATTATACAGGTTTGAGCCCTGTTCCCCAGTATATTTATTGGTGGGATGGTTCTACCTGGATTGTACCGGCTAATGTTGTTTGGACACCTCCTACTGTATCCTTTGATATAGAATTCCCTCCAGGTGGAGGAGCAAGAGATGGTGGAGGTGAAGTTGTATTAGGTGATGATGATCCACTTCCAGTTACATTATCCAGCTTTACGGCTACTCCAAATGTAGAAAATCAGAATATCTCTATAGATTGGACTACACAATCTGAATCTAATATGAGAGGATACCATGTTTACCGTTCACAAGGATCATTTACACAGGCGCAAGATATATCCGGTTTAATTGCAGCTCAGAACAATCCTTTTGAATATAATTACAATTATATTGATACTGAAGCTGAAATTGAAATTAATTATAATTACTGGTTACACAGTTATGATTATGATAATTCGATGATGACTTGGGGACCAATGAGTGCAATGATTGAGGAAATCCCTGTTCCTGTTCTTCCTGATGCTACAGTACTAAAAGGTAATCATCCTAATCCGTTCAACCCGACTACAATTATCAGTTTCGACGTGAAAGCAAACGAAGAAGCTCAACTTATTATCTATAACATGAAAGGTCAGATCGTAGAGAAAGAAACTTTCCTGCCTAAAGTAAATGGATATGAATATATCTGGAATGCAGACAATTTATCATCTGGTGTTTATTTTTATAAGCTGCAATCTAATAGCTATCGAAAAATCAAGAAAATGCTATTGATCAAATAAACCGAAATTAGCTTGAAATAATAAGCCACCTGTAGATATTGCAGGTGGTTTTTTTTATTATAAGAAGTAGCTGTATATATTTTATTACGCTAATATCTCGCAGTATTTTATTATATACACTAATTATTCGAATTTATGAGTCTCTCAAATTTATTCTTCTTGTATATTCTTATAATTGTAATCATTACAAACTTAATTATTTTACAATATCTATTTGGTACTCAAATTGCTTTATATATGATAATAAGTGGTTTTAATAAAAAAGTGTTAGATAATTGTTACAAATATAATATTTAAATTAAATTATGTTTTCATAGTAAGCGGGACATTTTTCACAATGTATGTTTTCGCTGAATAACTATTTGACAATCATCAGATAACTTTTTTTTACCGCTTAATTGAGAGAGAGGGAAAAATGATTTGTATTGAGTTGAAACTCAACACAATATAGATCAGTTTAATTGGTTAAATGAAGAATTATACTAGATCAATTATACTGATCATTATATTAATTGCAGTAACTAATATATATAGCGCCACGATCCAATGCGATCCTGCAGCTGCTGACTATAATACCGGTTCGTGCAGATCAAGCAGGAAAACCGAAACCAGCGATGTTCAAGGTAAAAATCGAAATGACGGCTGGTTTAAATTTAATTTGAGCAGTATTCCAGCAGGCTCTACTATCAATTCAGTAGAATTTTACGGGTATGTAAACGATACAAACTGGCCCTATTGGAGCATGACCCCAGTAAGTAACGATCCAGTAACTATAGATGCATCTACCCTATATACCGATATTAATTCAGAAGCTACAAACGGATATTATCTTTTTAGAGATGAACCTGAAGATTTTTCTACAGGTTGGCATAACTACACTCTGGGAGGTAACATTGTATCCAATCTTCAGTCTGCCCTCTCTCAAGGCTGGATAGCAATGGGTATGGTAAGTCGAGATGACTCGAGAGATTATTATGTATGTTATGATGGTTGGAATGAATCAAATCCGCCCTATTTGCTGGTAGATTGCTCTATCCCCAGTAGTGTAGATGATCCTGCAAGTTTTTCTGCTACAGTCTATTCATATCAGCAGATAGATCTTTCCTGGACTAAAAACGGAAGTAGTGATGATGTAATGATCGCTTATAACACTTCGAATGTTTTCGGAATTCCGGTCAACGGAACTTCCTATTCTGCGGGGAATACGATACCTGGTGGTGGTACAGTTCTTTATGTTGGTTCTTCCACCAGCTATAGTCATACAAGCTTATCATCACCTCAAACATATTACTACAGTGCCTGGTCTGTTAATAGCAGCGATTATTATTCCAGCGGTATTAATGATAATGCAACTACGCCAGTTTCTTCTTACCCCTGGACTCAAGATTTTGATGCTTCAACATCTACCCCATCGGAATGGTCCAATGACAGTAGTGATCCATGGGTTTTTTCCACTTCAGCTACATACGGAGCAAGCAGTGATCATACGGGAAGCGGAAATTTTGCCTGGGTAGATGATTCAGAGCCTTACACTAATCCCAGTAGTTTGATATCACCTCCCTTAGATTTGACTGCTTTATCAACTCCAAAATTAGATTTTTACTACTGGATAGGTACTACTACATCCGGTTCAACACTTTATTTGGATATCTACAACGGCTCAACTTGGACAGAAGGCGTAGAATCATATACCATGAATAATCAATGGGATCAAGCTTCTTTGATAATCTCCAGCTATTCATCTGATGCAACAAAGATACGATTTAGAGCTGAAGAACAAACCGGCGGGTATAATTGTGATCTTTGTCTTGACGATATATCCATCTCTGAAGGACCTGCTGATCCGATTTTCGGGATTGATCCGACTTCTTATAATTATGGATCTGTATTTGTTGGCTTATCTGAAACTCAAACTTTTACTATTTCTAATGAAGGCGGAGGAACATTAAACTTAACAAGTATTTCCATTGGTGGAACTGATCCTACCCAATTTACATTGGACGGAGCAACATCCGGTTCTTTGGATAGTGGTGAATCAATGCAGGTGGATGTGATCTTTGAGCCATCATCGGATGGGGCAAAAAGTGCTACGTTAATCATCACTGATGACCTAAGTGACACTACAAATAATATATCATTATCTGGAACGGGTAATGATGCTACGATAGATACATTCCCATACACAGAACCATTCGCAGGTGCAGCAGCTCCAACCGATTGGACAAATGAATCTTCTGATCCCTGGAAATTTGAATCATC
>QMNP01000237.1 GCA_003647825.1 Candidatus Cloacimonadota bacterium | reverse complement strand
TATGGCCTTTTTCAAGGACTCATTATCTTATGAAAGTTCAGAGATAATCTTAGATACAAATGACCGAACCTACAGCAAAAAAACTTCTCTGCAGCAGGGAGTAAGCTCGATGATCGGGATAATAATGGTTACATCCGGCTGTCCTGTACTTTCTCGATTACGTCCGATGGTTCGTTTTCATCTGCCTTTTGCTAATCCCCAGGAAACGCTTTACAGAACTGTGAGCATGTATTTAATGCAGCAGTATTTTCATTATAAAAAGGGTTTGGAAGCAGATTGGGATTTGAAAGGTTTGATAGAGATCTATAAAAATGTTCACGAAGTTAATATTGCTTTCTTTGAACGTCTTTCAGCTTTACAGGGTAAAGATGCAAATGTGAATGCCTTGATCATTTTAGATAATTTTGCCAATTATGTGAACTTCAACCTGGATAATGAACGAATAACTAAATTGGAAACACTCTTCGGAGAAATCGAATAAGATGAAAAAGATCTTTTGGATCGCGGGAGAAAAATCCGGCGATCTGCATTCTTCAATTGTTCTAAAAGAACTTCAACTACAAAATAAAGAATATCAGCATGTCGGAATTGGTGGCCCTTTGATGCGGAAGTTCGGTTTGAAACCGATGTTCCCATTTGACCGTTTTGCAGTAATGGGTTTCATTGAAGTTGTAAAGCACCTGTTTTTCTTTGTAAATGTTGAGAAAAAAATTAGGCAACTTTTCAGGGAAAATCCTCCAGATCTGGTTGTGTTAGTTGATTATCCAGGTTTAAATATGAGAATAGCACAGCAGGCATCAAAACTGGGTATTCCAGTTTTATATTTTATTTCTCCGCAATTCTGGGCCTGGAAATTCAAACGGATCTTCAAATTGAAAAAACTCACTGATCATTTAGCATATATCCTGCCTTTCGAAGGAAAATATTTTGATAAATTTGGAGTTAAATCAACATATGTTGGCCATCCGATAGCACAGGAAATTGAGATTAAAATTAACAAGAAAGAGTTTGCCGAAAAATATAATATAGACTCTACAAAGCAATGGATCGGTTTTTTGCCCGGCAGCAGAGATAATGAATTAAAGAAACTTTTACCACAATATCTGGCAGCAATAAAAGAATTAGATAATGGCAATTTTGAGTTCTTGATCTCCCGAGCAAATTCAGTTTCCGAATCTTTGTTTAATGATATAATCAAAAAATCAGGAATTTCAAATTGTAAAGTGATTCACGATAATAATTATGAAATGATGAAACACACTGATATTCTAGTAGTTACTTCCGGTACAGCAACCCTGGAAACAGCTTACATTGGAACTCCATTTATTATTGCCTACAAAACCAGTAAAATTTCTTATGAATTGGGTAAAAGATTCATAAAGATCGATAGAATTGGTTTACCAAATATAGTTTTAGATAAAGACATTGTACCTGAATTGATCCAAAATGAGGTTAACGGGAAAAGTATTTCCAAAAATATTCTGGCAATTCTCAGCTCCGAAACCAAATATAACCAAATTAAAAAAGAATTACAGAATCTGCATGATATACTGGGCAGCAAAAAGACTTCGGAAGAAATGGTAAAACTAATTGAGGAAATGCTGAATGAATAAATTTCTTTTTACAATATTAAGCTATTTCAGCGTTGTTTTTATTAAAATATTGGGAAGCAGCTTCCGTTATAATTTACGTACTCCAATGCCGGAAGAGCCAGTTATTTATGCATTCTGGCACAGGAACATAATTCCCTTGATGTATCTTCATCGTAAGCAGAAGTGTGTGTTACTTATTTCATCATCAAAAGATGGTGATCTGATAGCAAAACCGGCTGAACTAATGGGATATAAAACTGCACGCGGTTCATCTCGTAGAGGTGGTAGTGCTGCTTCCAGAGAGCTGATAAAATTAGCTAAAGATAATATTCTTGCCATAACACCGGATGGACCGAAAGGTCCAAGTCAGAAAATCAAAGATGGAATTATTTATATAAGCTATCTTTCTAAATCTCCAATAGTTCCTGCTGTAGTTGATGTTCAGCATGAAAAAGTCTTTAATTCCTGGGATAAGTTCAGACTTCCATATCTCTTTAGTAAAATAAACGTAACTTATGGTGAGAAAATTTATGTTGATTCAAAAAAGGATATAGAAAAAAAAGTAACTGAATTGCAGAATGCAATGGATAAATTAACTAAAGAAAATAAAGTGAGGAATGTGAAATGAAACTTTCAAATCGTGCAATAAATGTACAGGCATCTCCCATAAGAAAGTTGATGCCGTTTGCCAATGAAGCTAAGAAAAAGGGCAAAAAGATCTATCACTTGAATATTGGGCAACCCGATATAGAAACACCAAAAGAAATGCTGGATGTCTATAAAAATTATGAAGACAAAGTTTTAGCTTACGGCCCTTCTCAGGGTTTGGAAATTTATCGTGATAACCTTGTAAGATATTACGGAAGGCACAAAATAAACATCGGTGTGAACGATATCATCGTAACAACTGCCGGTTCGGAAGCTATAATTTTTGCTATGATGACAACCTGCAACGATGGTGACGAGATCATTGTTCCAGAACCATTTTATACCAATTACAACGGTTTTGCAACCATGGCTGGAGTAAAATTGGTTTCACTTACCACTTATGCCGAAGAAGGTTTCAAACTTCCTGCCAGCAATAAAATTGAAGCTAAGATCACAGAAAATACCAAAGCTATTATGTTATGTAATCCTGGAAATCCAACGGGAACAGTTTATCCTGCTGAAGATATGCAACGGATTGCAGATATTGCAATTAAACATAACTTATTTGTAATTTCCGATGAAGTTTATCGTGAATTTATCTATGATGGATTAACTCATACCAGCATACTCACGATTCCTGGTCTGGAAGATAAAGCGATTATGGTGGACAGCATCAGTAAACGCTACAGTGCCTGCGGTGCCAGGATCGGTTGCTTGATCTCCCGCAATAAAGAATTCATGGCTGCAGCACTCAAATTTGCTCAGGCCAGATTGTGCCCTCCTACTATCGATCAGCTGGCAGCAAATGCCTGCATTGATATAGAAGCTGAATATTTTGAAGGGATCTTGAAAGAATATGATAAAAGAAGAAATATCGTCTTCGAAGAACTTCAAAAAATCGAAGGAATTATCTGCGTAATTCCCAAAGGTGCGTTTTATATTATTGCCAAACTTCCAATTGATGATGCAGAAGATTTTGCCAAATGGATGCTGGAAGAATTTTCACTTGATAATGAAACGGTGATGTTCGCCCCGGCAGAAGGTTTTTACGCAACTCCAGGATTAGGTAGAAACGAAATAAGAATTGCATATATTTTGAACGAAAATGATCTTGGAAAAGCAATGAAGATTTTCAGAGCAGGATTGGAAAAATATAAGAATAACAGAACTTGAGTTGTATGATTCGGCTTTTGATCTTTCAAAACGATCTCAGGGAAACGAAGTGGAGTTGACTTAAGAATTGCGATGTCTTGAGTTAATAGCACCAAAGGTAAAATTGACTTAAGAATTACGATATTTCATTCTTAACTCAATCCCACAGCAAGCTGTGTTATTAAGTCAAGTCTGAAAAGATGAATCATGCATACCCCCTTTTTTTCATTAGAAGCTGACCTTCAACTGTAACTGCTCATGATACCGGCCTTTGTATTTGAGTTTCAGATATTTTGACATCTCTGAAAAAATCTTTTTCACAACTTTG
>QMNP01000236.1 GCA_003647825.1 Candidatus Cloacimonadota bacterium | reverse complement strand
TTTTACAATATGTAAGTCTGGCAATTCCATTCTTCCTGTTTTGGAAAAATAAAATATCCGCCAGAATAATTCAGGTATTATTAATAATTTTTGGTTTTGAATGGATCAGAACAACGATTTATTATGTAAGAGTAAGAATAGAAAATGGTGAGAATTGGATTCGTTTAGCGATTATTCTGGGATTGGTAGCGATTATTAATTTTGCATCAATTTTAGTTTTTCGTACAAAATTTATGAAGGAAAGGTTCGGTCTGTAATAGTTTTTTGCTTGCTTACAATTGTAATAATCAATTTCATTAATATTCTCTAACATCTTCCCACACATCAGTTTGGAGATATTTTATTCCCTTTATTTATACATGTACTAAAATTTGTGCTTGACATATTTTGCTTATGATTATCTATTCGGTTTGTAGTTTTTAATTAATTAGTGAATAAAATTTTCGGTCATTGCGAGTTTTTCTTCCTGTTGTTACATTCGAAGCAATCTAATTTTTTTTTCAGAATGGATTACTTCGGTAGAATCTCTTTTCAGGACTCATCGCAAAGACAAAGTTGATAATAAGGAAAAATAAAAATGCTGAAAGAACTTAAGCAGCAGCTGGTAAAAGATACAATTATAAAAGAAACCAAAAGACAACTTTTAGAAAAAGGACTACAGAAAACAACTCTGCGCGGCATTGCTAAAGAGCTGGGCATGGCTTTTGGAAATATCTATTATTATTTTAAATCGAAAGCAGATATTGCCGATATGGTCTGGGCGGACTATACTCATGATTATCTATCCATTTTTATCGAAAAGATGAAAGAAACAAAGTGGCAATCGAAAACCGGTATGGAGAAGCTTCGTTTCTATTATTTGAATCTTTATAGTTATTTCAAGGCCAATCCACTTTATGCCGATCTAATAGCTTTTCTGATGGGATCAAAGCCCCGCAGTGTACGTGCCCCACAAGAAATTATTGATATTGCGGATGCTGCCAGAGCAGCTATAAAAGCCGTGATCATCGATTTGTATGAACAGGCAATTGCTGACGGCAGCATAAATGCAGAGATCAAGAACGTAACACTGGAAGCCTGGAGTTTTAATGTAGCATATGTAGCACTTATAATTAATCTAACACGTTATGACGATGCAGATATGGAACTACATGATTATTATATTAACACTTATTTCGATAGATTAGAAGGAGTTTGATTGATGATTGTTGATTGATGATTCTGCACTCGACTTTGCCAGAGCACAGTGATAGCAGAGTTGACTTTAAAATTACTAAATATAGAGTGTAAACGTCTTTCTGAGAATTTCTTTCAGCTTTTCTAACAAAGAATCATATCTGTAAAGAATATAGGCTCTTCGTCGGATGCCTTTGAAAGAATTCCTCAGAGAGAAATGTAATGTGAATTATTATAAACTTTGGAGGAAAAAATGAAAATTATTCTCACATCCCTGTTAGTTTTCATCTTACAACAACTCCCAGCTTTGATTATCTCTATTCCAGATGATTTTTCATCAATTCAAGTTGGAATCGAGCAGTCAACAGATGGAGACACTGTTTTAGTAGCACCCGGAACGTATTTCGAAAACCTTAATTTCGATGGAAAGAATATTCTGCTTACCAGCAATTTTCTTTTCGAAAACAACCAATCTTACATTGAACAAACAATTATCGACGGCAGTACATCTACCAATCCCGACACGAACAGCGTAGTTGTGTTTTGTAATAATGAAACTGCATCTGCCGTTATTCAAGGTTTCACTATAACCGGCGGGGGCGGCACGGTTTGGATCGATCCTCAATTACCTGCATTAACCTGGTTCAGTGGTGGTGGAATCTTTATGTATTACTCCTCCCCCACTATCCGGTATAATCTCATTACAGAGAACAATGTAGAAAACACCAATAATTATGATGGTGCTTCCGGTGGAGGTTTGCTTTGTTTCAGAGGAAATCCGTTAATTCACAATAACACTATTTCACTTAATCAGGCAGATTATGGTGCCGGAGTTGTCGTAGATTATTCCGGTGCGGTCATTAAGAACAATCTTGTGATAAACAATAGCGGAGGAGAATTGTATGGTGGTGGAGGTTTATATGTTATTGGGAGCGATATTGAGCCAATACAAGTAATAAACAACACAATTTTTGGAAATCATTCAGAAACAGATGGAGGAGCAATTAAAACGTATTCCAGCCCGATAATTGCATTAAATAATATCATTTGGGGCAATACCCAAGTTTCAGGAAATCAGATAAACGGAGGTGGTTCTATATCTATTACTTATTGCTGTGTAGAAGGTGGCTTTACTGGTACTGGAAATATAGATGCAGATCCTTTATTTGTAGATGATTATTACCTTCTTAGTTCGAATTCTCCCTGTATTGATGCGGGTTATTCCGGAAATGGTTATTTTGATCTGGAAGATCCTGACAATTCAGGTTACGCATTATATCCAAGCCAGGGAACAATTCTTAACGATATGGGAGTTTATGGAGGTCCCCTTACTGCCTGCTTTCAGCCGACATCAATAGAACTTAATACGATTCATGCATCGAAAATCAATTTAAGCAACTATCCAAATCCCTTCAATCCAACAACAACCATCTCATTTAACCTAATCGCAAAAGACGCTAAGAATGCAAAGTTGACAATTTATAACCTGAAAGGAAACAAAATCCGCCAATATCCAATTTCTAATAATCAATCTTCTATTGTTTGGGACGGAACTGAAAAAAATAACCAACAGGTTCCATCAGGAATCTATTTCTACTCATTGAATACTGGTTCTATTCAACAAACTAGGAAAATGATCTTAATAAAATAGAGGAGAATCGAATGAAAATTTACAATATTTTTATAGTTATAATTATATTTAGCAGTCATCTTTTTTGTGAATGGAATCGAACTTTAATTGATGATGATCTCGAAGGTGCATCAATAATTACTGTTGCTGATCTAAACAATGATGGAATTTTGGATGTTATTGCCACCGGCCATTATGCAGATGCAGTGATCTGGTATGAAGCTCCAACTTGGAGTAAGCATATTATTGATGATGATCTGGATGCAGCGGAAGATGTTAAAGTTCATGATCTCGATCAGGATGGAGATTTGGATGTTATAGTAGCAGGTTCTGGAGCAGACATGGTCGTGTGGTACGAGGCTCCAGATTGGGAACGGCACACAATTGATCCATCTATTGATGGCGTATCTCACATCTGGATCGCTGACATAAATAACGATAATTCTCCTGATGTATTAGCTGCGGCATTTCATTCTGATGAAATTGTCTGGTATGAATCACCACAATGGTCAAAACATAATATTGATAGTAATTTTGATGGAGCAGAAGACATTGCGGCTTTTGATATTGATAATGATGGAGATATAGATGTAGTAGCAACAGCCTGGAATTCAAATAAAGTTGTATGGTATGAAGCTCCGAATTGGATTGAGCATGTTGTTGATCAAAATTTTTCGCAAGCTTATAGACTTTTTATTGCAGATATTGATAATGATGATGACCTGGATATTATTGCTAGTGGCTGGGATGCTGATGAAATTTCTTGGTATGAAAATCCTAGCTGGACCAAACAAATAATAGATGCGGAAATTGATGGGCCTCAAGGTATTTTTGCTGAAGATATCGATAATGATGGAGATATAGATGTTGCTGCGGTTGCATCTTTTACCGACGCTGTTTATTGGTATGAAGGAC
>QMNP01000235.1 GCA_003647825.1 Candidatus Cloacimonadota bacterium | reverse complement strand
CGAATATAATAATCTGGCAGAATTTCTTTATGATAATTTTAATAAAGTTCCCAAAAGAAATGAGAGCTTTATTTTTGAGAATAAAGTTAAATTCACTGTTCAAAGCATCAAAGCCCATCGAATCCAATATGCTAAAATGAAACTACTGCAAACTGCTGATGAAGAGACTTCATAATTTTCTAATACTTTCATTTCTTTTTTCCATTTCATTAATTTTTGCTTCTGAAATGCAGCTCTCTATCCGCTATCTGGGACTGCCGGTAGTTCGGGTAAAGATAACAGACAACGGAAATGAGCTGAAAGTTCATGCCAAGGCGACTGCTATAGCCAGTATTGCAGCTAAAATGGATAATACGTATATCTCTGAATATACAGATGATTACCTTTCCAGTTCTTATCGTAAGATCATTAAACAAAAAGATTACGCAGAAGATAGAATAATAAATTATGATCGTATGAATATGATAGCTAAACGTAAAAGCTATATTAATGAAAATATTACGAAAGATTACCCCATTAATGGAATGAGTCGAGATTTCTTCTCAGCACTTTTTTTTTTAAGAGGAAAACTCAATGAATCTAAAGGAGATCTCTGGCTGGATGCCAACTCACTTATCTGGAAGGCACCGTATGAAATTGTAAAGAAAGAGATTATCAGAACCACTTTAGGAAAGGTTGAAACCATTAAAGTAAAGATTGATTTTGAAAATGTGAATGAATTGGAAAAAGAACGAAGTGATATGCTTACAAATAATCTGGTTAATGATGAAAAATCACTCTATTTCTGGTTTACAGCAGATGAACAGCACATTCCGGTAAAAGCAAAATTCGAGATGAAACCATTTCCGGTTATCTGGAAATTAGATAGTTATAAAGATTGATGTACAGCGACGTTATACTTCGCTAAATTTTCATCTGGAGATTAGTCAGACACAAAATGTCTGGTACAAAATATGAAAAAAAGAAAACTATATAGAATTCTATTTATAATCTGGTCACTGATCTTATTTACTTTAACGTCTTATCCAAAGTTATCAGTCCCTTCGGTACATATAATTAATTTCGATAAACTAGCTCATGCCTTTGTTTACCTGATCTTTGCCTGGCTGTTCATGTTGATGCATGATCAGCTCAATTTAGCTCGTATCGTTAAAAGATTAACGCTTTTAGCAGCAATAATTCCGCTTGCAGATGAACTGCATCAGATCCCGATTCCCGGACGATTCTTCTCTATCTGGGATATCGTGGCCGATTTGATAGGTTTTTCGATAATAATCTTAATTTATCGAAAGAAAGCTGTTAATCGACTTTTACCTTATTCAGGCAAAGGAAACTAGTCAGCTTTTATCCTCTTAAGTGTGATAACTACTTCGTACCGGAACGGCGGTTTCTGCCAGATCTGTTTGTTAATGTAGTTTTGCGGATTTTTCATTACTTCTTTTTCGGTTACTTCTTCATATTGATTTTCACCGGTTACGACCCAAAAAGTGTTTTCTTTTGTTTTTTTTGCTTTTTCAGCTGCCATAAGTTCTCCTACTAATTCATATTCAGGATGTTTTTCAATAAATTCCAATAGTGTTTCTAAAGTTATTTTCTCTCGATAAACCTTGCAGAAACGCCTGTAATCACACGTAGCTGCACAAACAATAATATCGGTATATTGTCTGTTTTTGGGGCATACTACCAGGTTTTTATTTTCTTTTATTTTTCGTCTCAATTTATCTCTATATCAATTTATATTCGTTTAATACAACTTTTAATATTTCCAGGTTTTCATCTTGCAATTTACACATGGGAAGGCGTAATTCACGCTCGATCAATCCCATTAAATGTAACGATTCTTTTACAGGAATGGGATTTGTTTCTATGAACATCATATTATTTAATTTTAACAATTTCAAATGCAATTCTCTGGCTTTGGTAAATTTACTTTTTTCTGTAAATTCCACTAAATCGTGAACCATTCCCGGGACGATATTGGCAGTAACAGAAATAACTCCACTTCCCCCACAGCAAAGAATTGGATAGTTCAAGGCATCCTCACCGGAAAGTACAGCAAATCCAGCAGGAGCATCTCTTACAATTTTAGAAAGCTGCACCAGATCACCGCTGGCTTCTTTTATTGCGACTATATTCTTGAATTCTTCTGCTAATTTAATTGTAGTTTCAGCGGTAATATTAACTCCGGTTCTACCTGGTACATTATAAATTACTATGGGGATATCAGTATTTTCTGCCACAGCTTTGAAGTGAAGATAAAGACCGTTCTGGGTAGGTTTATTATAATAAGGAGTTATTACCAGAGCTGAATCTGCTCCCCACTCTTTTGCTCTGGCTGTAGCAGAAATTGTATGAGTAACATTATTACTTCCCGTACCCAGCATTACCGGAAGTTTTCCATCGATTTTTTTCACTGCAAAACGAACCAGCCGCTCTTTTTCATCTCCGGCCAGCGCTGGAGATTCTCCGGTTGTTCCGCATAACAGAATTCCATCTGTTCCATTTTCAATATGAAAATCTATTAACTTTTCCAATGCATTGTAATCTATCTCGTTATTTTTGAATGGAGTAACCAGTGCAACATAAGAACCTTTCAGCATATTACCTCCAATGAAAATATATTTAACTCAATGAACACCTGTAACAAATTATGATTGGGAGAATATGACGTCAATAAGCAAATAGAATGAAATGTATTTTTTTGCAGTCCCTGTCACCATTCGCAAGGTAACTCTGAAACCTTGCGGATGGCTGAAAGCCTCCGCAATGGTTGATTTGAGCTTTTCTTTCGTCACCATTTGCAAGGCAAAGTTCATCAATTCTTATCACCATTCGCAAGGCTTTCAGCCATTGCGAAGGTAACCCTGAACCTTGCTGATGGACAACGTCCTCCGCAATGGTTGAAAAGAAATGATAACTTTCGTCACCATTTCGAAGGTCTCGCTTTGCTCAACCATTCGCAAGGCTTGCAGCCATTGCGAAGGTAATTTGAGACCTTACGGATGGTCATAGACCTCCGTAATGGTTGGAAAAAACCCTGAATCACTCTGTCACCATTTCGAAGGTCTCGCTTTGCTCAACCATTCGCAAGGTGAGGTTCATCACTTTTCGTCACCATTCGCAAGGCTTTCAGCCATTGCGAAGGTGACCCTAAACTTGTCTGATGCTACATCGGCTTTGCGAAGCAAAAGTGATGTAGAGACACATTCAACTAAACATCGAAATTCTTTTTCAACCAACTAAGTGTATATTGCATATCATCCGGAATCGGTGCTTCAGCTATAATTTCTTTACCGGTAATTGGATGAATGAATTTTAGTTTATAAGCGTGCAGTGCCTGCCTTTTTAGATGATTTGCTAATAAGTATTTTGCTTTTTTGTGAAAATTGTGAGGAATTGTATTCAACGTTCTCTTTAAACTGGAATAGGTTATATCTCCCAAAATAGGACAATTCAAATGAGAAAAATGTACCCGGATCTGATGAGTTCTACCCGTTTCCAGAATTATGCGGCAAACACTGAAGAAATCATAATTCCGCAGAACTTCGTAATGTGTTACAGCTCTTTTACCAGAGCTGGAAACAGCCATTTTTTTGCGGTCGGCTTTACTGCGATCAATAAATGTATCAATTGTACCAATAGTTTGTGAAGGTGCATTCACAGTGATTGCCAGGTAGATTTTCTCGATGCTTCTATTCTGGAACATTTCCGAAAGCCTGGCATGAGT
>QMNP01000234.1 GCA_003647825.1 Candidatus Cloacimonadota bacterium | reverse complement strand
TGAGTTTATCGAAGGGTGGAATAATATAATTGAGGATGCTCCCCGTCCTTCGACAGAGCTCAGGATGACACAAGCGGGGAGCAAGAGATACTTCGTCATCTGGAACGGAACCGATAATTCCAACCAATCTGTTTCTTCCGGTATCTATTACAGTGTTCTACAACAAAATGGAAAAACAATAGCATCAAAGAAAATGATGCTGATGAAATAATATTAAAAGAAGAAAAAATGAAGTATTTGCTTTTATTATCACTAATGATCATTGCTGTGTCGTGCAGTGAATCCACTGAAAATGATTCACCAGATATTATTCTGGGCGGTAGTGTAACACAATTTATGAAAGATTATGAAAGAAAATAATGCTTATAAAAGCAAAAGAAAATTGATGAATATTGCAGGAGCAAACTGTGGATAACTCGGAAATATTGCCCACATTCCACACCACGGCTACAATTGAGCGAATCACATTGTCGCTCAATAGGCGTGGATTGTGGACAAATTTCTTATCGAGTTTCCCACATTTTGAATGCAAAAATCCATCAATTTTAAGGGAGACATTTCAATCTTTCATAACCCATCTAAACATAAGAAGTTAGTTGTATTTAGATGGGGTTAGTGTTACAGAACCTTCTGGGCCCGGAGGATGGAACTTATGATTTCTACATTGGATTGTCTTATTCCGGTGATCAATCACAGTATGTAGATCAAAATTATTTTTATGTAATAATTGCCAATGAAACTGATGATCCGATCGAGACCATTGATCTGAAAATTGAAGATATTGATATTGATCTGGAATATGCAAATTATGATGGCGTAGTTTTCTATATCGCATATTTTCATCTACAGACTGATGAAAGTTTTAATTTTAAATTTACTGTGAATGGTGAATTTACCGAAATTGATGTAATTACAACTCCAATATTGGAGATGGATTTACCTATTACACTAGTTCCAGATGAAGATGTGGAATTAAGCTGGTATTGTGAAAGTGATCCTCAAACTATTTATGTAGAAGGTTTTCAAAATGATGGCAGCAATCAATTAAGTCAGCAGGGGGATAATCTGCCTTCAAATGCCAGGGATTATGTTCTTCCGGCAGAATGGCTGTGGAGTGATGATAATGCTACTTCAAGATCTATACAGGTAGGGATTGTTAATCATAAAGTCGTAAATAGAATCGCAGTCGCATTTAGTGATGGTGCTTATAAATCGTATTAGTAAATATTGAAGAGTTAAATAAAAAAAGAACAGGCTGCAACTTACAATTTCGCAGCCTGTTTTTTTTAAAATGGCCGAGAGGGCAGGAATCGAACCTGCCGTAGACAGTTTTAGCTGCCCATTACTGGTTTTGAAGACCAGTTGAAACACCAGTTCCATCCTCTCTGATTAAACCAAAAACAGAATTTCAGATTTTGTGTAAAGAATTTTCTATTGTTAAATAATGCAGAAAAATTGAACAGTAAAAACTACTTATTCTCTTCCCTTTTTACGATATAGATTTCCAGTGCAAACAAGATCAATGCAAAGACCAGCAGATATTTCCAGAGTTCAAAACCATAACGAGAATGTAATATCTGCTGCTGCCATTCTGAATTGATAAATGTTACATTTTTCATTTTAGGATCATTCATTTTGTTATAACTGCTTTCAGAATAATCCAGATTTACAGCAATTTTTCTATCTGGAGTTTCATAAATACCAGCTTTACTGGCGAAATGACGTGAATTACTTATTTGAATTGTCTGTCCATCCGGTAAAGTTATCCGGTCAGCTTTTATCTTATCACCAATTTTTAAATCTGGAAGAACATCGGTATCTGCCAGATAGACTAAAGTATTATAGGCAAATACTGGAAAAGCTGCATCCAGCAGGAAAGGATTCTGTAAGCTGTTCACATCAAAAAGCCAGACACACTTCTTATCTTTTTCCAGAGCAATGGCATTTGATTCAGCTTTCAAAATTGCAGAACTATTTGCTCCAATAGCCCAATAATCATTAATTTCAACATCAGAGATATTTTTCATATGCCTGGTGATAGGATGATATTTATTATAATAATTCAGCAATACAGGTGAGGTAGAATGTTGAAATCCAGTAAAAGATAACTGGAATTCTCTGCCAAGATATTCCTGCCAATCCTGGCTCAGATTCTTATCTGTTATCAGTAAATAGGAATCAATATTCTCCAGGATGAAGCTGGTTTTGGCAGAATACGATTTATTATATATTATAATATTATCAAACTCATCAAGCTTTTCAACGCTTAGCTGTGAATCATCTATAAAACTGATGTTCTCAGATTTCCCAACATAGATTTCCAATAAACTGGATAATACAATTGGAATTTCTGCTTTATCACTAATGAAAGCAACTTCTGGTTCAGGATTATAATAGAAACTAAAATAATTTCTGTTATCGAAGGTTTGACGCTCATTCTTAACTTCTACAAATCCACTATGCCAGCCGGAAGTTTGTACATTTACTTCAAACGAGGCAGATTTTTGTTGTCCAGCTTGAAGATCAGCTGCTTTTTCACTAATTGTGTTACCATCAAGAAAAAGCCTGTAAATTATGTCTTGCTGCTCAGTATTTGAATGATTTATCAATTCAAAACTGAGTTTAGTAGCTTTCCCCTTTTGTACAATATCATTGTAAACAACACTGTTTTGTACACTTATGTTATATCTGTCTGAAATATCGGAAGTTGCTACAAAATAAGTCGGGATCGTAATTTTAGCCGGCAATTCTGTTTCTTGGAGATCACTTATTACAATGATCTCTCGATTGGGGAGATGTGTATCTTTTAGCAGTTGTTCTGCATCCTCTAAAATTTCCTTCAAAGGGTGTCTCTTTGCCGTAATACCAATATTTGCAATTAGATCGGGAACTATTTTCCCAAAGCGGATATTACTATTGATCTTATTCCAATCATTATCTAAAGTTAAAAGAATCACTTCATCATCATCAGACAGCATGGCATTTATTTGTAGGGCAATTGTTTTGGCTTTTTCCAATTCGGTTTGCGTATCTACCAGGTAATTCATACTATAAGAATTATCGATGATAATTGCCACAGCAGTTTTAGGATGCAGATCACCTTTTTCCAGGAAAGATAAACGCAGGGCAGGACGTGAAATGGCCAAAATTACTGATAGAATTATTAATATTCTTATCAACAATAGAAGCAGATTTTTTATATTGATCCTCTTCTTTTGCTGTTGCTGGCTTTCTTTAATGAATTTTATGGAGCTGAAAATTATTTTTTTCGGTCTTTTGCGAGCAAAAAGATAGATCAGCACCGGAATTACAATAGCTGAAGTGAGAAATAATATACCCGAATTTAAAAATGATATCATTTAAAACCTTAATCTAACCTTGAAAAGGATTCTAATTAAGCTTCATCTTGCTAAGCACTTTCAAGGTTCGTTATTTATCTTTTAGATCAACTCTGAAAGTCTCATGTGGAAGAACTTTCGGAAGTGAGTTTTTCAGAATTTATACTAATTATTGGATTTTCTTATCCAGAATTCTGTAAGTTTTGTGAACCCAGCCACCCAGATTAGAGGCAATCCGATTCATCATTGTATTTGTTTCCAGGATCCAGGACATTTCTGCATTCTCAATGTTCAATTTTTTATGACTATTTGCCATTTGGAAATTCTTTGTGTAAAACACAGTATCAATTCCACGTCCCTGGAATTCTTTGATCACACCCATCGTGATCACACGCATTGCAGTGATCTT
>QMNP01000233.1 GCA_003647825.1 Candidatus Cloacimonadota bacterium | reverse complement strand
TAGCTGCAGATGGGATGCCGCCTCTTACAGAATATGCCAAATATTCTACTATTATCTGGCATACAGATGATATAGTGAACTTCCCTCTTGATGATGATTTTTATAATGCAAAAAGTTATCTTCTGGCTGGTGGAAATCTGCTGATATCTGCCTGGAAATTGCTCTACGATATCCAGGAGAATTTCTCTGAGTATTATCTTCATTACAATTCGTCTTATACTAATGATCAATCAGATTTTGCCGGTGCATTTGGCTTGAATGGATTTCCTGATATAGCGGTTGATATGGATAAAATTCCGCTGGCATTCTGGGGAGATAATCTGCAGTATGTAAATAAATTCATTCCTGCAGATGGTGCCGAAGCAATTTATGGCTTTAATTCTGCCATTAATGATCCTGATTGGGAAAATGCAATTTGTGCACAGAGATTTTTTGGTGATTATAAAGTTTATGTATTTGGTTTTCCCTTGTATTATATGGAGCAATCTTCAATAGATCAGATTATTGATATGATCATGGCCGATTTTGGTGAAATGTCTGTTGCGGATGAGACCTTACTTCCAATCCAAATCTCTCTTACGAATTATCCCAATCCATTCAATCCAAGCACAACTATCTCGTTTGAAATAAACACCGAATCTACAAAAGGCACCGAATTGATAATTTACAATTTAAAAGGCCAGAATGTGAAAAGTTTTAACTGTTTCCCTGAGTGTAATGGAGTACAAGGGGATACATCAAATTCTGTAGTATGGGATGGAAAAGATGATAACGGAAAACCTGTATCAAGCGGAATTTATTTTGCCAAATTGAATACTAATAATCAGACTGTTTCAAAGAAAATGCTTTTAATGAAATAAAAAAAAAGGAAATTTATGAAATTAATTAATACAATCCTTATACTTTTTTTCGTATTATTGCTTTCTGCTCAATCGATTGTCATTAATGAGTTAATGTCTTCAAATGCTACAACTTTGTACGATGAAGATGGTGATTCTTCTGATTGGATAGAAATACTAAATAACGAATCTTTTGCAGTAAATTTAGAGGGTTTTGGACTCTCTGACGATGCTGATGAACCCGATAAATGGGAGTTCCCCAATGTGTATATAGAAGCAGGTGAATATATGATCGTATTTGCCTCTGATAAAGATAGAGCCGTAGATCATTGGGAAACAATAATTAATTGGGGAGACGAGTGGAAATATTTTCCCGGAATAGAAGAACCATCTATTGAATGGAATGAGATAGATTTCAATGATTCCAGTTGGTCAGTTGGTAATAGTGGGTTTGGTTATGGTGATGATGATGATGCAACTGAAATCAGTGGAGTTTTATCATTTTATATTAGGAATACTTTTAATATTTCAGATCTTTCTGCCATCGAATCTGCTGTTTTACATATAGATTATGATGATGCTTTTGTAGCATATTTGAATGGTGTCGAAATAGCCAGAAAAAATATTGGTAATCCAGGCGTTCCTCCTATGTATAACGAAGTAGCATCATCAAACCATGAAGCTCAAATTTATCAAGGCGGTTTACCAACCACAATTATTATCAACAATATTTCAGAACTGTTAATAGATGGCGAAAATACCCTTGCAATACAAACCCATAACGAAGATTCATTATCCACAGATATGACCATGATTCCGTTCTTTACGTTGGGAATGAACCATGAGCCTGCCAATGCTGCAGGACCTGCTGATATATTAGAAACGATTCTTCCTAACTTACATACCAACTTCAAGATCAGTTCAAACGGAGAAACAATTCTTCTTTCAGATAACGATGATGATCTATTAGATGAAATAGATGCAATTCCGCTACAAGCAGATATCTCATTTGGACGTCAGCCGGATGGTACTGGAGAATGGTTCATGTTTTTAGAACCAACTCCTGGTGAGAGTAATACATCTACACCCTTTCTAGAATATGCAGGTGTACCGGAATTCAGTATATTAGGTGGATTTTATTCAGGCTCGCCGAGTGTAGAATTAGAAACAGAGTATAGTAGTCAAACTATTCACTATACACTGGATGGCTCTGACCCTACAGAAAATTCCACAATATATACCGAACCAATTCTAATTGACTCAACCACAGTTGTAAGAGCCAAAAACTTTGGAGTCGGATTAATTCCGGGGAAAACAATTACACATACCTATTTTATTGATGAAAATTATACGTTACCAGTTGTATCCATTTGCAGCGATCCTGCCAATTTCTTCGATGAAGAAATTGGAATATTTGCTATGGGTGATAGTGCTGAAACAGTTTTTCCTTTTTACGGTGCAAATTTCTGGCAGGATTGGGAGAGGCCTGTAAATTTCGAACTATTTGAACTTGATGGAACTACTGCAATGAATTATGGTGCCGGAGTGAAAATTTTTGGAAATTTTAGCAGAGGTAATCCTCAAAAATCATTAGCCATTTTTGCCAGAAGCCAATATGATACAGCTCCCTTCGAATATAAGATCTTTGAAGAGAAGCAGATAGATGAATTTGAAGCATTTATTTTAAGAAATTCAGGAAACGATTGGAATTTAAGCATGTTTAGAGACGCCTTGATGACAGGATGTGTTGCGGATTTAGGATTAGATTACCAGGCTTATCGACCTGTAATTGTGTACATAAATGGAGACTATTGGGGAATATTAAACCTTCGCGAAAAAGTTAATGAGCATTTTCTTGCTTACAACAACAATTTAAATGCAGATGATCTGGATATACTTGAAGAAAATGCCAGCATTGTTCAAGGCACTAATAGTGATTATCTTCAAATGAGAGATTTCATAGCAAATAACGATATGAGTATTCAATCGAACTTCGAATATATCTCAACTCAAATGGATATGGATAATTTCATTACTTATAATGCTGTAGAAATTTACTATGGAAATACTGATTGGCCATGTCGTAACGTAAAATATTGGAGAGATCCTACAGCGAATGGGAAATGGCGTTGGATATTGTATGATACAGATTTTGGTATGGGGTTGGCACATTCCGAATATCACAATACTTTGGAATTTGCCCTGGATCCCAATGGGCCAACTTATCCAAATCCACCCTGGTCGAATCTTATTTTAAGAAAACTTATAGAAAATGATGGATTCAAAGTGAAATTCGTTAACACATTTGCCGATTTAATGAATACTAATTTTAAACCAGATAATATAATTAACAGAATTGATTTTATTCATGATTTACTGGAACCGGAGATCGCAAGTCAATTTGAACGTTGGGAAAGCGACTTGTTTCTATGGGAGAATGAAATCTCTATAATGCGAGATTATGCAGCAGATCGTCCTGCTGTTATGACTGATCATATAATGCAGGAATTTAACTTGTCTTCCACTGCAGAAGTAGTTTTAGATATCTATCCACCGGATACTGGTAAAGTACTTATCAATTCCATTACTTTAGAAGAATTTCCCTGGAACGGAATATATTTTCAGGATAATCCGATAACTTTGACAGGTCTTGATGTGCCGGGTTATAGATTTGCCGGTTGGTCGGGAGATGTTATTTCGGATTCTACTTCAATTACAATAGATCTAACAGCTACAACTTCTTTGATTGCCTGGTTTGAAGAGGCTGAAGTGCTGAGTGATCAAGTTATTTTTAATGAAATAAATTATAAATCAGCAGAAGATTTTGATTGTAAAGACTGGGTAGAGATCTACAATCGAAGCAATCTGAGCATTGATATTTCTGATTGGTATTTTAAGGATTCAAAAGAT
>QMNP01000232.1 GCA_003647825.1 Candidatus Cloacimonadota bacterium | reverse complement strand
GATAATGTAACGATCAATGCAGAACTGATCACCCCGATCGCAATGGAAAAAGGACTTCGTTACGCTATCCGTGAAGGTGGTAGAACCATCGGTGCCGGTGTTGTGGGCGATGTCGCTGTATAGGAATTAGTATAATGAGAGAAATTATTATTTTAGCTTGCGAAGAATGCAAGAATAGAAATTATTCTACACAGAAGAACAAAAGACTTCATCCTGAAAGAGTAGCTTACAAGAAATTCTGTCCGAAGTGTAGAAAACATACTGACCATAAACAAACTAGATAAATTTATTAATGTAGGCTTGTAGCTCAACTGGTAGAGCACTGGTCTCCAAAACCAGGGGTTGCGGGTTCAAGTCCTGCCGGGCCTGCCATTAATAATTTACGGGATAATTATGATTAATAAAATCAGAACATTTTTCAAGAGCGTATATGCCGAATTGAAATATGTATCATGGCCTTCTAAAGATGATATCAAAGAAGGAACAACAGTAGTAATATTGATGTCGGCGATTGTAGCAATTTTTTTAGCATTAGTAGATTCTGGTTTTGGATATCTAATCAGAACACTTTTGTTAAAAAGCTAAAGGATTTTACGAGGTAAACTCATGAAATGGTATGTCGTTCATACTTATGCTTCCCATGAATTCAAGATTAAAGAATCTATTGAGAAGGGTGTAATTGATACCCCTCTTGAATCTAATCTGGGTCAGATTTTAATTCCAACCCAGAAGACATTCCATATTCGAGACGGGAAAAAAGTAGAACGTGAAAAGAAGCTGTTCAACAGTTACATTATCATTGAAGCAGATCTTACACCTGAGTTTATTACATTTGTTGTAGGTTTACCGGGTGTAACACACTTCTTGGGAAATGGGAAAAAACCTCAGCCTTTAAGCGAACATGAAATTAACCGTCTTCTAGGTATAGCAGATCGCGATAAATCTGAAACAGAGACCTATGACTTCCTGCCGGGAGATATGGTTAAAATCACCGATGGTCCTTTTAATGAATTTGACGGTGTGATCGACAAGGTAAGTGAAGATAGAAAGAAACTTACAGTTAAAGTTACAGTATTTGGTCGTGTAACACCGGTAGAAGTTAAAACAGACCAAGTAGAAATTTTGTAGTTACGAGGAAATAATGGCTAAACCAAAAGACGTAGAACACGTAGTAAAACTTCAATTACCAGCTGGCAAAGCAACTCCGGCTCCTCCTGTAGGACCGGCTTTGGGTCAGGCTGGAATCAATATTGGTGAATTCTGTAAAGCATTCAACGATAAAACGAAAGATGAACCAGGAATGATTTTTCCTGTTGTTATCTATGTAAAAAAGAATAAATCTTATACATTTGAAATTAAAACACCTCCGGCGGCAGTACTTATTAAAAAGGAAGCTGGTTTGGCAAAAGGTTCAGGAGAACCAAACAGAGAAAAAGTCGGCAAGATCACTAAAGCTCAGGTGAAGAAAATTGCTGAACTTAAAATGGTAGATTTAAACGCATATGACATGAAAGGTGCTATGCGTATGATAGAAGGCACTGCAAGAAATATGGGAGTAGAAGTCGTAGACTAAACTCTTTTCCATATGAAAAGCAGGAGATTATCGAAAAGGAGTGTAAATGGCTAGTAAAAGGTACAAACAAGCTCACTCGATGGTCGACAAAAATAAGCGATATGAACTTGATGAAGCACTTGGAATACTGAAAAGTTTTCCTACTACCAAGTTCAATGAAACTATTGAGATTCATATGAATCTTGGTGTCGATCCTCGAAAAGCAGATCAGCAAATCCGAAACTCTTTGGTATTGCCACATGGAAGCGGAAAAACAGTAAAAGTACTGGTTTTCGCTGAAGGAGACAAAGCTGAAGAAGCTAAAGCTGCCGGTGCCGATTTTGTTGGCGTTGATGAATACGTTGAAAAGATCCAGTCTGGCTGGACTGATTTTGACGTTGCGATTTCAACTCCAAATCTGATGGGCAAGATCGGTAGATTAGGTAGAGTGTTGGGACCTCGTGGTCTAATGCCAAACCCAAAAGTCGGAACTGTTACTATGGATGTTACAAAAGCTGTTAATGATTCAAAGGGTGGTAAGGTTACTTATCGTATTGATAAATTTTCCAATCTCCATATTATCGCCGGTAAACTTAGCTTTGAAATTAACCAGTTAAAAGAAAACATTCTAGCAATTATCGCAGCGATCGTAAGAGAAAGACCCGCTGCACTAAAAGGTGTGTTCATTAAAAGTATCGCCGTCACTTCAACAATGGGTCCCGGTATCAAGCTTGATGTAGCAGCTGCTACATTAGAAGCAAAGAAGTAGGAGTGAGATATGACACAACCTTATAAAATTGAAGAAGTTAAAAGAATTAAAGAAAGACTTGAAGAAGCAAAATCGATTATTTTGGTCGATTATAAAGGTATCAATATCGAAGAAGTTGATGAGCTTCGTAATAGAATGAGAAATGCAAGTGTAGATTACTTTGTTTCTAAAAACTCATTTATTAAAATCGCTCTCAATGAATTGGGAATCACAGAACTTGATGAAAGCTTAGTTGGATCAACTGCTGTTGCAGTAAGCAAAGGCGATGAAGTTGCTCCGGCACGAGAACTTTCCAAGTTTAAGCTTGATCTTATGAAAGAAAAAGATTTCCCTACATTTAAAACTGGATATGTTTCTGGTAAATTAATGCAGGCTGCTGAGCTGGAACAACTGGCCAAACTGCCTAGCAAAGAAGCTTTACTCTCTATGGTTCTACAAGGTTTCAATGCACCTATGTCTGGCATTGTTGGTGCCCTGCAGGGAATCATTAGAAAATTTGTATATGCGGTCGATGCCGTAGCAAAAAAACAAGAAGAAAATAATTAAAAAAATAATATCTGTGGAGGATAAAATGGCTGATAAAAAACAACAAGTAATTGATATCATTAAAGAAATGACAGTTATCGAACTTTCTGAACTTGTGAAAGAACTTGAAGAACTGTTTGGTGTTACTGCTGCTGCTCCTGTTGCTGTAGCTGCTGCTGGTGCTGCTCCGGTTGAAGAAGCAGAAGAAAAAACTGAATTTGATGTAATTTTGACAGGTGCTGGTGCAAAAAAGATTCAAACAATTAAAGTTGTTCGCGCTATCACAAAACTTGGTCTTAAAGAAGCAAAAGATCTCGTTGATAGCTGCCCTAACCCAATCGTTACTGGTGTATCAAAAGAAGAAGCTGATTCAATTAAAACTCAAGTTGAAGAAGCTGGCGCTACAGTAGAAGTAAAATAATTTGTTTAATTTCGACGGAAGTGCGCACATCTCTGCTCACTTCCGTTAAGTTTATTTATAATATAATAAATTACTAAGCGAGAAATCGCTTTTTTACCTGAAAGGAGAAGAAACTTTTGAAAATTAAAAGTTATTCCCGTATCCGCAAAAAGGCTGAAAGTGCAGGCCTTCCAGATGTGCAGATTCCTAATCTGCTGGCTATGCAAGTCGATTCGTACGATGACTTCCTGCAAAAAGACGTGCATCCTAGAAAACGTGCAGATTTCGGTTTACAGGCTGTGCTCACCTCGATTTTTCCGTTGGAAGACCAGAAAGGTATTTATCATCTTGAGTTTATCGATTACATTGTACTCAAGGAAAAATATTCTACAAATGAATGTATAGAAAGAAACCTTTCGTACCAAGCACCCGTTAAAGCCCGAATGCGTCTCATCATTTATGATGAAGAAATTTTAAAAGATACCGGTGAGAAAAGAGTTAAAAGT
>QMNP01000231.1 GCA_003647825.1 Candidatus Cloacimonadota bacterium | reverse complement strand
TGGAAGTGAGGTAATATACTATGTAAGTTGTTTTATTGGAATAACAGGATTATTGATCGATTCACTGTTTAATTATCCTCTTAGGCATCCAACCTATATGTTTATTTTTGCCTTGATCATTGGCTCAATTTCAGGCATATATATCCATAAATTTCCGAGTAAAAGTATTAAAATCAATATTCGAAAACCGGTCATAAATTCTTTAATTGTTATCCTGTTAACTCTTATAATTTTGTCATATCAGATTTCTGCAAAAAGATTCAAAGCTGATCGAAACTTGCTTACTGCTCTACAACTAGAGAAAAAAGGTGAATTCAAATATTCCTGGATATACCTGAAAAAATCAATTGAATACTGGCCATACCGCAGCAGCAACTTATTGCGTGGAACTACCATGTGTTTTACGAATTATACTATGGAAAAATCAAAACGAAATTTAATGAAGGCGAAAAAGTATAATGATCTTGCCCTGAAAAACTTACCATATCATTTTCATGCTAATTATGTAAAATGCGGTTTATATATTGAAGAGAAGAAGTGGCAGAAAGCACCATATCCAAAGGAAAATATTGATTTCATGCTTTCGGTTACTCCAGATGGAAAAATGTTGATAAGGGCATATGGGATGGCAGGTTATCTGTGTTATAAAGAGCAGCAGTATGAAAAAGCATTGGAATATTACTTGAAACTTGAAGAATTATCACCGGATAGCAAACAAACAAAGTATCAAATTGAGAAACTTAAAAGATTAATATCTGAAAATGAAAAGGATTCTCAGAAGTAAATTATGAAAATAGCAATTAATGCGCTTGGCCCTTCAAAAGTAAAAGCAGGTATTGGGAATTATCTGGCGAATTTGATCACAGAACTTTCCATAATCGATAAGGAAAATAGATATATAATATTTGCTTCTTCCCAAAACATGCATTTCTACGGGAATAAAAATAGAAATTTCAAAATAATAGATATTGGTTTTTGGGCAAAAAATAAATTGCTTCGAATATTATGGGAACAACTGATTTTACCCTTTAATATTATTGATTTTAAAGCTGATATTTTATTCTCTCCCGGCTTTGTATGTCCCCTTTATAAAACCTCGAAGAATGTTACTGTTATTCATGATATGACCTTTTTTTCTCATCCTTATGTTCATACATTTTTCAAAAGAATTTATTTTCCGTTCATGATAAAACAAGCGGTGAAAAAAAGCGAAAAAATAATTGCTGTCTCTAATAATACCAGAAAAGAGATAATAAAATATACTCATATAGCTAAGGAAAAGATAGCTGTAACTCTACTGGCTGCTAATAAATTTTCAGTCGCAGAAATAGCTGATGAAAAGAAGTTTCTAAAAGAAAAATATGGGATAGATTCAGACTATTTGCTTTTTGTAGGAATGATAGAACCACGTAAAAACATTAGATTGATCATTGATTCATTCAATAAAATTGAAGATGATAATCTTAAACTGGTTATTGTGGGCCAGAAGGGCTGGATGACAGAGGAGCTTTTTGAAAGAATAGGAGCTGATGACTTAGAAAGAAGAGTGATTTTTACAGGTTTTGTACCCGATGAGGAGTTGTCGGTTTTTTACAAAAATGCAAGAGTATTCTTATATCCCAGTTTATATGAAGGCTTCGGGATTCCTGTTCTGGAAGCAATGAGCGAAGGATGCCCGGTAATTACTTCAAATATTTCTTCACTACCGGAAGTTGCCGGAGATGCAGCCATACTGATAAATCCTGAAAATTCAGATGAGCTCTCGGATGCAATTAACAAAATTTCAAATAATAGTAAATACAGAGAAGAGCTGATTGAAAAGGGCTTTGATAATGTCAAAAAATTTAGTTGGGAAAAAACAGCAGAACAAACCCTAAGTATTTTTGAAGAAGTTGGACGAGAGCACAAAAAATGAAATCTACCGTTGCAATTCTGGTAAATTATAATAATGCGAAGGACACGATTGAAGCGGTAAAGAACTTACAGAGGCAAAGTGTTCCTTTAGAGAAAATAGTCATAACCGACAACAATTCCAGCGATAACTCAGCAGCAATCCTTCAGAAAAAATTTCCTGCTGATGATATTGTAATTCTTTATTCAAAAGAGAATAATGGTTTTGCTTCCGGGAATAATCTGGCTATTAAATATGCATTAGAGAATCTGGATTTTGAATATTTCTTAATAATAAATAACGACACAATAGCGGATGAGAACATTAATCAGAATTTCCTTGAATATTATGAAAAAAATGATCCAGAAAGGATCGGTATTCTTACCGGTAAAATATTAGATTACTACAAACCTGAGTATTTTCTGGCGGCGGGTGGAAAATTCAGCAGGACAAAATGTTCCGGATATCATATTGGTGATGGCGAGAAGGATGCTGGCCAATATAACAAAATCAGAGAATGCAGCTTTGCCACAGCCTGTCTGTGGTTTTTCCATAAAAGTATGATCACCAGGATCGGTTATCTTCCGGAAGAGTATTTTCTTTATCTGGAAGATGTTGATTATTGCCTGCAAGTTATCAAGGCAGGATTGAAAATAATCTATCTTCCCTCCGTAAAAATTCTTCATAAAGAAGGTGCTAGTACAAAAATTACCAGGAAAACTCCAAATTATTATTATACAAATAGAAATCGGATAATTTGTGCTAAAAAGCATCTTTCAAAAAACGAGAGAATAAAATTCTATGCTTTCTTTTTTCTCAGCAGAAGTTTACGTTTTCTACAATATCTACTTAGCGGGAAACCGATTAATACATTCAAAGGTATTAAAGAAGGATTTTCCTTCAACAAAAAAAATGATTCAGATGCTTCAATTCAATTTCCAAAAAGCACCATAAAAAAGTTAATTAAATACACAGCAAACCTACCATCCTATTTTATATCAAATCTTTTTAAAAAAGATAAGAATCTCTGGATTTTTGGAGCCTGGTATGGGCAGAGCTATTCAGATAACAGCAAATATTTTTTCGAATATATTAACAAAAACCATCCTGAGATCAAGGCAATCTGGCTGTCACAAAATTCAGCTGTACTAAAGGAAATCAGAGCTAAAGGTTTCAAAGCTTTTTCTACCTTTAGTCTTACAGGATATTTTTGTTCCTTCAAAGCAAGTGTTGCTGTTGTAACTCATTCCAAACTTACTGATTTGAACTTTTATGCCATCTCACCCAGAACTAAGATCATTCAATTGTGGCATGGAATCCCTCTGAAAAAGATCTATTTTGATGATGAAAAATCAGCTCAGAGATTTAGAGAACGAAAATCTAGAATAAAAGAATTGATATTCCCATTTCTAAAAGAAAGATTTGATTTGATTATCACAACTTCTTTCGAATTTCAAGCTATTGCCGGTAAAGCCTTTGATCTGCCAATAGAGAAGATCAAGATCACCGGCTATCCCAGGGATGATGTTTTCTACCACACTCCTAAAAAGCAAAAAAAGAAAAAGAAAATTATCTACCTTCCTACATTAAGAAAAGCAATTGGCAGTGAAATTGATATGTTCTTTCAATATGGTTTTGATGCAGAACAAATTTCTCGGATATTAGAGATGAATAATGCGGAATTATCTATAAAACTGCATCCGGCAAACAGATTCGAACAAAAATTTATAGATTTAATTGGTATTTTTGATAATATCAAAATTCTGCTAAATGTAGATATTTACGATTCGATCTGCGATTATGATATTCTAATCACCGATTTTTCCAGTATTTATTTTGATTTCCTGCTAACTGGCAAACCGAT
>QMNP01000230.1 GCA_003647825.1 Candidatus Cloacimonadota bacterium | reverse complement strand
TCCCGAAATTACTTCTTGTCATTAATTGTAATGTGATATCCGAAGAATAGTTATACAATAAATAAATAAAGGAGATATATAATTCGTTTGCTCCGGAAGTATTTATTGCCGGACTTATCAAATGTACCGTTTCGCATGAATTGGAAGGTTCTAATTTGATTTCAGGTGAAGTACCTCCGGCTTCTGAAGTATTGCTGATTTCCCAAGGATCATCATTGCCACCTGTCTGTTCTTGAGTCCACCCAAGTGAATTATAATCGGAAAAATCTTCGACAAGTAATTGCGTTTCTTGTGAAATAACCAGTTGAAATACTCCAGTTTCATTAGAATAATTATCCCCTGATATTGTGTAAGAAAATTCTGCAATATGACCTACCGGTGCAGTTGCAGTGGCTGAAATATTAAATAGTGCTGAGAAGTTATATTCTGAGGGGCAATTCCCAGTGTAATATTCAAAGGTATTCAGAACAATATATTCATCATTTTCCGAAATCGAGATAGTAGCATTTTCCAATTCATCACCACCGGAATTGAAAAAGTTCAAAATTAGATCAGTAGTCTCAGCGGGATCAAGATATTGATTATCACCATCATTTATGATTAATCCTGAGTAGTCTATTACCGGAGAATTTATTAGTAAATTGAAATTAATTTCAAAACTCTGCAGATCCGTTTCAATATTCATTGTGATCATTGCCGGATGTCCATCCGGGCACTCTTCTGCAATATCTATAGAAAAGTCGGAAAGATTTATCCCTGAGCTTCCGGCTAATATCCTGTTATAATCCGATTCATCTTGAATAATGGTGATGTATTCATCAGTGGAAGAGATGTGAGTGTGAATATCAAAAGCTGCTAATGTACCAACATTATTTAATACGACATCCAGATCTATAGTCTCACCTACATCGGCTGTTCCGCTGTTATCATCATCGTTAATCGTGATTCCACCGAATAAAAGTTGTGCACCTTGATGAGTTAAATGCTCCCCGGTAAAGACAATTGCCATTTCATCCTCAAGTATCTTAGCCGCTGTAGGATATTGATTATTACAAGTATATCCGAGCCCGATCGTTCCATCCGGATTTTCAATTCCTACTGTGGCATACAATCCGTGATCAACAAAAAAACCGGTGTAAGAACCTACATCGACATTATTTACTTCCTGATATTGCATTTTTATCACACTGTCACCCAGATAAGTGGGATTTGAATCTACATCATAAAGGATTACCTGAAATGTTTCAGGATCATTATTATACTCATTTATCATATTATCCCATTGAACAATAAGTGCGTCCAAACTCGCATCATATTTATAATAGACATCACCTGTTTTAAGATCATCCCAAAAAACTGCAATAATTGGGGAAGGACCAGAAGGACCGGGAATATTCCAATTCATAAAAGATGTGTTGTCAGTTTCTCCCGGAGCTACCCAACCGTTTGAACAAATCGATAATTGATCATAAGTTTCTCCGTAAAACAGGAATTCTATAGGCAAATTGATGGTTGTGGTTTGCCCTGTATTTCCATTATCATTAAAGTTTAAATTAGTGCCTGTGCTGCTGATATCGATCCAATCATACTCCGGAGTTTCGAGATAACCTACATCACTGTCATCATAACAATAATAACCATATTCATCGGGCCCAAGCGGGTTTTCTACAGAAACTTCGCCAATTGATAACAGAAAGGTTTGAACTTCATCATATCCGGCTATATCAGAAATTGTAAGCAGCATAAGAATCTGCATTCCTGTGATCAATGATAGATCAGCTGAAATTGTGAATTGATCTGCTGAATTTTCTACGCTTTGCCCTATATTTATGTTTCCGTAATTAGCATAATCATCGATAATCTCAATTCTACTATCTGCACAAGATAATACTCCACTAACACTATTTGCGGTAGTTTGTCCGATGTTTTCCAGTGTGATCGTCAAGTTTCTAATATTTCCGGGATCGATAATTCCATTACCTTGAATTTCATAATTATTTATTAGCATATTAGGTGCAGACACAATCAAAATAAGATTATCATTCCAAACATTGGAATTATCATCTTCGATCTCTAAAGAAAAAATTATTTCTTGCCCACCATAAACATCTCCATCAACCGTGAAAGTAAAATCATCATTAGCATAAGTCGATCCTCCTGAATTTATCGTTCCGTAATCTGCTGAGTTATTGGAAATATTGATGTCATCGGATTCACAAGAGAGAACAGCACTTACGCCGTTTGCTGTAGATGTTCCATAATTATTCAATTCAATCCCAAAAGCAATTGTTTCGTTTGGATTTATATTTCCATCGTTATTCCCGGCAGAGTCATCTATTTGAAAATCTGAATGATTAATAAAAACATCATTTTCAACTATCTCTATTTCAGAAATATTGGGAATAAAATTGTGTTTTGTGACTGTAAGAATTGCTGTCCCAGTATTTTCAGGTGCAAAAGGAAGTAAAACAAAACCATTTTCATCAGAGAAGGCTGTAGTTTGAATTTCATCAGTAACAATTGTAACCCAAGCATTTGAAAGAGCGTCACCACTTGAATTAGTAACTTGAATTTCCGTAAAGTTGTTTCCGACATTTATTTCAGAAGGTGCAGCAACGAATATTTCTTCGGGAATTGCCGTCCATAGCTCCAATCCCGGATCACCCATCAGATTGTTCCAATATGAAAATTGTGCAACTTTATTAGCTGGATTATCGGGATAATTTAAATAGAGATCATTTTTACCATTAACCAAAGCGCCACCAATATTATAGATTCCTTTAGAGAAAATACCATAATAGATTCCAGCATCGACAATATTATTGAAACAGGTGTGGGTGTGGGGAGTTGCAGTTGAGATTGCAGCAATTGCACCTTTGGGAACGGATGGTGAACCAGCTCTTAAGAAAGCTTCTGAGACAGAAGTTTCTAAGGCAAAATTTCCTATATTGCAACTAATAGATACAGCTAAGGGAAGAATAAAACCATTGGTTAAACTATTTATGTTGCTATTATTCCAACCGCTCATTCCGGCAAATCCGCGATAATTGAAATAACTTGCACCACCGTTTATACCGCTTGCCATCTGTGAAACCCAAGGTCCCGAATATACTTCCGTGATGTCAAAATCGGGATTGTGTTGCAAGATCATATCTTTTATGAAAATATTGGTATCAATTACTGAAGGACCGGATTGAGAAGGATCACCAACCAAAAGAGCTTTTTCATACCATTCGGTCTGATCAAGATAAGGCTCTTTCTCGTAATGCAATATTTTAGCGACTATGGTTTGCAATTCTAAAATTGAATTGAATGATAACCTACCAATAAAAGCATCTGCAAGAATATCGTTTCCTTCCAGCATTGTATAAAAATGATCTCCTTCTCCACCATCAACATAAGCTGTAGGAATATTAAAAGTACCGGAAGCATCTCCCACGAGGCAGATGAATTCGGGCTTGTTCTCCCAATTATCATATGCATCCTGAATATAACTTTTTATTTGATTTAATGATGTTCCGGTTTCGGCAGTACTTGCTGAGACCACATTAAAACCCTTCTCCCTTTTCCAATCTGTGAGATATTCCAAAGTAGAAAGTACAGATGCATTATTGGGATAGATAAATAAATAACTGGGCTGCTGGAATTCGTCGTCACGACTTAAAAATGAATCGTAATTTAGAATACTACTTCGGTAAAGAGCTTCAAATGTTCGTGATTTTTTTCTGTCTGTAGTTTTTATGTTAGTTCCGCGATTGCCGCTCACACTAACTTCAACTTCAATGTTA
>QMNP01000229.1 GCA_003647825.1 Candidatus Cloacimonadota bacterium | reverse complement strand
GTGCTCCAATATGAATAATTTTATCAAATTCAGCATTAACAAGATAGGCTTTAAGTTTATCAATATTTTCAAGATCAATCTCTACCAGTTCGATCTGATTTTCAAATTCCTCAACTCGGCTTAGATTTGTACCAGGCCGAATAAGCCCGGTTATTTTTAATCCTTTTTTTTGTAGAAGTTGACGCAGAACATTGCGACCTATAAAGCCACTGATACCGGTTATTAATATTTTTGTCATTTGTTCATTTAAAGAATCTTGAAAAGAATCCTTTTTTTTCTTTCTGGATTGATTTTACATAAAAATATTCAATTTTTTCACCGGTTAAAATCTTTACTGGATTTGTTTTTGTTAATAGATCAGCTGTAAAATCATCAATATTTTTTCTAATGAGGTTAACGGCAAGATTATGATCGTAGATCGGGACTCGACAATGATTATCGGAAGCCAGAAAATGAGCGTGACCTTGCTCCAGTAAACGCCAGGCAGTTTTCTGGATTGAATTCCCATAATGTCCCAGTAAACTACTGGAATTGATCTGCATATAAACATTTTTATGGATGATATCTTCAACTATTGAAGGTTTCATCATTACATTCATATATCTTTCTGGATGAGCAAGAATTGGTTTATAACCCGCTCTTACAAGTTCATACAAAATGTGATACAGGTCTGCTGGGAATTCTGTCATATTGGTTTCTACAAGAAGATATTTTGTGTCAGCTAATGACAGCTGTTCTGATTCAATGATATTATGAATTCCATCATCGAGATAGATCTCAGCTCCTCGATGAAGTTTAATATTGATATTTTCCTTTTTAGCAGCATCTCTTAATTCTGCAATTCTCTTAGTAATTAATTCTACCGGATTCTGAAAAGCGGGACGTAAAAAATGAGAAGTAAGAAATACGTCTGTTATCCCAGCTTCCTGCATTAATTTAAGATGCTCTATGGATATTTTTATATCCGGTGATCCATCATCAACACCATGCAAAATGTGTGTGTGGATATCTATCATCGTTTTACACTATGGATTGCTTTGGCAAATTCTGCTATAAGTTTAGGGTCAGGATTTTTCTCCAGCACATTTCCTGTAACAATAAAATCGGCACCAGCAGCAGCTTTTTGGGCAGCTTTATCAGGGCTATTAATTCCTCCACCAAGGATCATTGGCAGTGGAACGTTATCTTTTACAGCTTTTATCATAGCTTCCGGGATCGAATGCTTTGCTCCGCTGCCGGCATCCATATAGATCAATTTCATACCAAGATAATAACCAGCCAACGCATGAGCAACAGCAATATCATTTTTATCTCGGGGTAGAGGTAAGCTTCCGCTCATAAAGTTAACTGAAGTTGTTCTGCCAGATTCTATAAGCATGTAGGCTGTGCCAATTGCTTCAATTCCATAATGCTTTATCAGAGGTGCAGCACGTACTTGCTCTCCAATCAGCATTTGCGGATTTCTACTTGTAATAACACTTAACAGCAATAATGCATCTGCGTGAGGAGATACAAAGTTAAATATTCCTGGAAAAATAAGAACAGGTATATCTACAGATTCTTTGATGATCTTTAAATTCGATTCAAAATTATTATTAACCATCAGGCTGCCGCCAACTAAAATTCCATCTGCACCCTTTTCCTGGCATGTTTTGGCAATATATCTTGCTTGTTCTGTACTCAGATCGTCTGGATCCAGCAAACAGAAATAGTTTGCTTTTTCTTTTGAAAGCTCCTGCAATTTTTTATAAATTTTCATTTTCCTATCCAAATAATAATTAATAACATGAACATATTTAATTTAGTTAAAGATGAAATTTTGGCAAACGAAGATTTAACTGGCTTACGAAAAAGATAAACAAAAAATCCTATCAAAGGGATTGTGACAAATACATTCAGCATAATAAAAGTAGTTTGCATCAGTTGTTGATTAAAAAAGTAATACTGAATAAGTCCGATTATTATTATTGCTGGTATAATGGAAATAATAGTGATTTTTTTTTCACCTACTATCACAGCTAATGTTTTAGCACCGTTGACTTTATCGCCATCAATATCTTCGCTGTCTTTGATAAATTCGCGAATAAGGGTGTAACAGAAAGCAAAGCTGGCAATTACAAGACTATTCTTTACATTGTTATTAGATAATCCGCCAAAAATGAATGTGCTGGCCGCAGCATAAGCCACCAGAATATTGCCGGTTAAGCAACTTTGCTTTAACTTTTTTGCATATTGAAACAATACTAAACTATTTAAAAGTGCAATTCCTATACAATAAATATTCTGTGTAAGAATACTAACGAGTATTCCAATCCAAAATAAAAATACAGCATAAATATAAGCTGTTTTTGGTGTCATCTTTCCAGCAGGAAGGATACGATTCGGTTTATTAATCACATCTATGCGTAGATCGAAAAAATCATTTATTACATAGCCGCCGGCAGCAATCAAAGCAGCCGATATCGCAGCAGCAATAATTGCAGATAAATTTGATTGCATTGAACTGAAATATGCACCGAAAAGTACAGATACTGCTACAAAAAGGCAATTAAAAGGTCTGATGATCTTAATAAAGGACATACTAAGATAAACCTAGGGTAACCTGTCCTTGATCATATTAACATATTCAATTAAGACATCATTATTCTTCATATTCTTGATTAAATTATAAGAATCTCGTAATAGTTTTTCAGCAGTTTTCTTAGCTTTTTCCAAACCGATCAATGCTGGATATGTAGCTTTATTATTTCGAGAATCTTCTCCTGGTTCCTTCCCTAATACTTCAAAACTACCAACTTCATCAAGAATATCATCAACTATTTGATAAGCAAGGCCAATATTTAAGGCAAAATTACCCAGAGTTATTGCTACATTTTCTTCTGCATCATGTATCACACATGCCATTTCAACAGCAGCTTGTAATAGGGCTCCGGTTTTTTTTAGATGAATATAGCGGAGAGTATTTATGTTGATCTTCTTCTTCGCTGAAAGAATATCTACTGCCTGGCCACCGATCATTCCTCTTGTGGACATTGCTTTTGTAATTATTCGAATACATTGAATTGCAATAGTCTTATTCTTTAGTTCTGTAAGTATCTCAATGGCTTTTGTAATAAGTGCATCACCAGCCAATATTGCTGTTGGAGTGCCAAATTTAATGTGGTTACTTGGCATTCCTCTACGTTCATGAGAATTATCTACACTAGGTAGATCATCGTGGATCAAAGATGCCGTATGAACCAATTCCAGTGCACAAGCCGCAGGAAGTAAACGTTCTAAACGGTTAATGTTTTTTCTTCCAATCAGCATTTCATATGTGCCGAAAAAAAGAATCGGTCGTAATCTCTTTCCGCCACTGAATACGCTGTAACGCATTGATTCATGAAGCTCATGAGGATATTCTGTTGCTGGCGAAAGGTAACTATCCAGTGCTTTCTCCAACAGATCTGTTCGTGTCTTAAAATATTCTTGTATTAACAATTAAAAACCCCTTTGCTTGGTTTGCTTAATAGGTAAGAGGGAGTGCAATCTTCTTACCATATTTAGCTGATTCATACATAGCTAATATCAATTCTAATGATTTCCTTCCATCACGTCCATCCGTATGAGGTGAGTCTTTTCCCAGAAGAGAATCTGTTACATTCTGCAGAAATCCTTGATGACCGAATCCATAAATATTTGTGGGATTTGTAGCTGCAGATTCAATGAGCTTGTCATCGTCATCATAATCTTTGAATTCCCAATGTTCAACTTTATTCACAGCTATTCCACCAATTTTTACCGTTCCATTCTCGCCCATTATTGTAATTGAACC
>QMNP01000228.1 GCA_003647825.1 Candidatus Cloacimonadota bacterium | reverse complement strand
TATCCTGAGCTTTTTCTTTTAAGTCAGGTCGAAATGGAATGAAATCTTTGGAATTAGTCATTGATCAGTCCCCCTTAGAAGGGGGAATAAAAGGGGGTTTGGTATAACCAGTATTAGATTTCATCATCTTTCACAAATCTCACAATTAATTATGAATCTCATAAAACACCTCTGCCTACGGCTTTCTCCCCTTCCAAAGGGGAGCACTTCTATGTGTCGGTTTTCCAGTTTCTTCTTGCTTCTCTGTTGGGAAACGATCACTTTACAGTCTCCCTTCGTAAGGGGGATACAGGGGGTTTGGTTATAAAATCAACAATTTTCTTCATTAAAAAAACACCAAAATACTCATTAATCTCACAAAACCCCTCTATCCGGCAGCTGCCGGATTTTCTCCCCTTCAAAAGGGGAGCCTACTTCTTCTACTACCTTTAACCATTGCGAAGGTCAAGTAAGCAAGAAGTTCAAAAACCGTTCGCAAGGTTACTCCGCCTTCTCATTCAACAACCTCAAATACTCTTTTATCAATTCCTGATACTCCTTCGAATATGATTCAAAGTCCTCGTTTAAAAGTGCTTTACGTCGCATTTTGTCAAACTTTAATTTTATCTCTTCCGGTAGTTCCCAGTCTTCTATATCACTGATCTCGGATTTTCGTTTTTTACTGAATTCACGTTTATGGATTGATTTTTGAGCATCTAAAAGGCGTGATAATATTCTTTCCTGTTTATCCATCAGATCCTGAGTAATTCTTCCTCTTTTCAGGTCATGAGAAATTGCTTCCAGATCTTCGATGATCTTATTAAGAGCAGAAGTTTGTTTCTGGGCTTCCCGATCATTCTGCAGGATGCGCTTCAGGTTTTCTGCCAGTCGTTCTTCATCTGCTGCCAGTCTCTGAGCCTGACCTCGCATCTCCTGACTCATCTGACCGTTCTGCCCTATTTGCTTCATCATGCTTTGAGTTATCATATTCATGGCCATTTGCTGTTGACCCATCTGCTGTAAAGCCTGCATCAAACTCTGCATACCACCGCCGCCGCCACCTTCCTGCATATTATTGGAAGCCTGCATCAGATCAAAGACCATCAGGTTTATCCCTTTCTGAATATCAGACAGATAGTTTTTAACTGCGGGTGCTTTGGCATCATTAATATAACTGAACATTTCACGATAACTGGACGAAGTGTAATTAGCATCGTAAACAAATTTCGCACCTAAGGCCAGGAAGATCATAGGTGTGCTGTATAGGTCTTGCAAAGTTAGATTTATTCCTTCAAAATTAGCAATCTGATCTGCTAAAATTGCAAATGGATCTTTTAGATAACTCTTCTTTGATTTCTCGTGTAGTTGAGAGAAGATCAATAACCTGCGAATGGCTTTCTGGATCGCTTCACCCATTTGCATCATCGAGCCGGATGACATCATAGACTGCATCTGCTCTAGTTTTTTCTTCATCTGCTGCATCTTTTGACTGGCACTTTGCTGACTTTTCTGGGCCTTTTGCTTATCTCCCTGCATCAAGCTCTGTTCGCTCTGATCCATATCTTTAGCCAGGCTGTCCTGCTCCATCTGCTCCTGAAGTTCATCCATTGCTTCCTGCACTTCAGAGTCTTTCTTTTCATCCAGCATGCTTTCAGCTTCTTCCAGTTGTTTCTGCAGACTTTCCAGTTTCTTGGAGATGTCTTTTTGTTTACTGGCCAGGTCTTTATTTGATGAATCACCTTGCTTAGTTTCTTCGTTCAAAGCAGATTGCATCTCTTCCATTTCTTCGGCTATTTCCAAAGCTTTTTGAATGGATTGTTCTTTTTTGATATCTTCCAGAAGTTGAAGAGTTTGTTCCAGTTTCTTAGTAAAATCTTCCATTGAGAATTTGAAATCTTCCATCGCTTTCTTCAAAACATCAGGATCAAGATTTTCCAGACTTTCCTGCATTTTTTCCATTGCTCTCTGCAGATCTTCATTAGAAATCTCTTCCATTAATTCCCGGATCTTCTCCATCTTTTCCAGAGTTTCGCTGGAAAGAGCGCGATTATCCTCAAACTTTTCCATCATTTGCTGAAAATCTTCTGCAACATTTTCTATATCTTTATTCAGCTCTTGCTGCTTATCTAAAATACTTTCAAGATCCTTTTTATCTTCCCAATTAACTTCTTCTTTCTTTAAAAGCTCTAATCGTTTCTCTTCAAATTCTTCCTGTAGTTCTTCCGATCTTTCCAGAGTTTCCTGCAGGATTTCTGCTTTCTCTTCTTCCTTTTCTTCGATCTCACGATAGATCTCCTCGATAGAGGGGAAACGTGCTGTATAATGCCTGCTTTCGATTCTTTGTGATGTCGGGGAATTATCCAATATCGAAACCCAGTAAGTTACCTTATCTCCTGGCAAAAGTGCCATCTCTCCCAGGTCAAAGATATGCTCTATGTCGAGAGATGTGCCTGGTATCTTCTTAAGGATAATCAACGAGTCTTGCTCGCTGCGATTTATCTGGAAATGCAGCTGTAAATTCTTCAAACCAAAATCATCGAAAGCAATTAACTGAAGTGGAAGCAACATATTCTGAGTTAGTATTGTATCACGGCCAGGATAAGCAATTTTAATCTCAGGATATTCATCTCTAACAGACGTGATGGATTTGGAAATCTTCTGTGACGTATTACCCAGGATATCGGTTAACTTAAAATGATAGGAATCGTTTTGTGCTATTCTAAATTCTGTTTTGAATGATGATCTCCCCGTTCTTTCCATCTGCTTGAAGTTACCGTTTTTGAAATATATTTCTGCAGTTTCGATCGGATTATTAGCAGTAATATTCAAAGTAACTTTTGTTCCTTTAACTGCTTTTAGATTTCCCTGGCTTTCTTTTATAAACTCAAAATTCAAGCCGGTATAGGCAGGAAAGTCGTAACGCACATCCATTGCTCTTACAATGGGTAATTCATAAACATCAATGCGAAAAGTATCGGAAGTAGCATATGGTGTTTGCACGAAATATGAAAATGAAAAATCAAGGTTGTTGAAGGTCTTTTCGTGATCAATTAACTTCTCCTGACGCCAGTTTTCTTCCATTCTGTAAAAAAGAGTGTGCTCCACATCCAGTTCCGGATTTAGTACTTCAATCTGAACTTTGCTGTTTCGTGTTATTGACAAGTCTTCCGGAACTAATTCCACAAAATCCTTATGACGCACTTGCGGCATCGAGCGCAAGGCAAAGAATTTTCGGGCTGCTTTAAATTGAGGAGGACTGATCAGGGAAATAATAATAATTGATAATAGCAGAATTGCTGCAATTTTCCAGATAGGTTCAAGTGGAGTTTTATCAGTTTTAAGAATCTGTGTTTCGGCTTTATTATCCGCTTTTTGTAGAATTAGTTCCAATATTTCCGATTCAATTTCCTGAGACTGCAATTCTAAAGCATTTTGATAAGTATCTGATTTATCCAAATTGTATTCATCTAATTGTCTGGCAATTTGCAGCTTATTCTTAAGTGCTCGATTTGCCTGCAAAGCCAGATATAAGAAGATAAGAAATAGAAATACTTTCAAACTTAAAGTAAAAAGAAACAACTCTCGAAGATGATTCCCTGATCCGCTGAAAATTGCGAAAAAAAGCCCAAAACAAGCAATGAACACTGAAAAGGCAATAAGTATAAAACGAATAACAATAATAATATTTTGTTTGAAATGTAGATCATTTATTTTTCTTGCAAATTCTCTCATTTAAGTATAATTAACAAAAAAGAATAACTCCCTTTTTTGCTATTCCTATATTTTGGAATTAGCACTGCCTGAGCTGGTATTTGTTGTCAAGATGTAATAAAATTCTTCTCTAATATATC
>QMNP01000227.1 GCA_003647825.1 Candidatus Cloacimonadota bacterium | reverse complement strand
GTGGTCGGTCATTGGCCGGCCTACAAAGACAGCCCAATGGGCTATCACTACTGTCGGAAGACGTAGAATTGATCGTAGAGTAAATAGCTCAAGGATTTACGCGGATGAATAATAATGAATGAGTGCTAATTATGTCACTCCCACGCAAACGGAAATCAATTTTTAGTGGTCGGTCATTGGCCGGCCTGAAAAGACAGCCCAATGGGCTATCACTACTGATTTTCAAAACCTTCGGAACGGATGGTTTATTGTCATTCCCATGCAAATGGGAATCCAGAAATTGAGATCCCCGCCCAAGGTCGAGGATGACATTGAGTATAAGGATTTTCAACCCTGAAGTTAGAATATGGAAAAAACTATGATTGTTCTGGATATGACTTCAAAAAGTCGGCTTTTCGTAGAAAAACGATCTTCACAGAAGTTTACGACGGTGGAGTTAAGAACAGATATGGACGTAGTGGTCGATCATCGGTCGACCTGAAAAGACAGCCCGATGGGCTATCACTACTGATTTCCTGGAATCTTAGGAACAGTTGGAAGGAAGAAAATGAAAAATTTTGCAGATTTTAATTTCGATTATAATTCACCCATTGTTTGTACAGCAATTCATAATGGGCATGCCCTCTCTGATAATATTAGAAAGAATCTTGCAGTGCAGGAAGACGTTAGATTACGTGAAGAAGATCCTTTTACAGAAAGATTCCTGATAAAATCATCTAATACGATCATTGGCAGAACCAGTCGATTTGAAGTTGACCTGAATCGTTCATCCGAAAAATGTATTTATAAAAAACCGGAAGATGCCTGGGGAATAACAACTCGAAGAAAACCACCAACAGACATTGCGATATCGCAAAGTATGGCAAAGTATCACGAGTTTTACTCAAAAGCAGAAAAGCATTTTGATGAACTTCAGAAAAGATTTGGAACTTTTTTTGTCTATGATGTTCACTCCTATAACCACCATCGAAAAGGACCTGATGCAGATTTTGATGATCCCGACATGAATCCTGAAATAATTATTGGAACTAATAATATGTCTGGTCAGTGGATAGCGTTAGTGGAAAAAATAACCAAACAATTAAGAGATTTTGATTATTTTGGAAGATCACTGGATGCCAGGATAAACGTAAAATTCCCGGGTGGACATTTCTCTCGCTGGATCCACAAGAATTATCCTGATTCTGCCTGTTGTATTGCTATCGAATTTAAGAAGATCTGGATGGATGAATGGACAGCTGAAGTTTATGAAGATAAACTTTCCAGGCTAATTGAAGCCTTTAACTCTACATTTAATATAATTTTAAGAGAATTACCAAAATATAAAAAAATCCTTGCAAAATAATCCGTATTAACCTTAATTCGTTATTGCTGATCATTAATAAACGAAGGAGGTTTTGTGTTATGGATTTTGTACTGCTTGGTTTTATAGTTTATCTTTTATGTGTATTAGTTATCGGTATTATTACTTACAAATCAAACAAAAATCACGCTGACTATTTTATCGCCGGTCGTAAACTTAACCCCTGGGTTGTAGCCTTTTCCGAAAGAGCATCAGGAGAATCTGCCTGGCTTCTGTTAGGATTACCTGGAGCTGCACTTGCTGCTGGATTTCTGGAAATCTGGACTGCTATTGGTTGTATAGCTGGAATTATCTTTTCCTGGTGTGTGATCGCATTTGATCTAAGGGTGGAAACAGAAAATTTCAATTCGATCACTCTTCCCAATTTCTTTGCTGCCAAGTTTGGAAAAGACGATAAAATCCTGCGAATCGTCTCTATGATAATTATCATTTTCTTCTTTACCTTCTATCTGGCAGCTCAATTCAATGGAGCAGGGAAAGTTCTCAATGTAACTTTTGGACTTTCACAGACAACCGGAATTCTCATTGGAGCAATTGTGATAATCTTCTATACAATGATGGGGGGCTTCTTTGCAGTTGCCTGGACAGATCTTATTCAGGGAATTATCATGATCGGTGCATTAGTAATTCTTCCCTTAGTTGGTTTAGTAGCTATTGCTGAGCAGGGACATTCATTAACTTCTGCTGTTTCGCAAGCAGGTCACGAATTCACCAGTACTGTAGGTGGAAAAACCGGCTGGGCCGCAGTTGCAGTTGTTATTGGTGGTCTTAGTTGGGGTTTAGGTTATATGGGGCAACCTCATCTTCTCACCCGTTTCATGTCCATAAAATCAGTAGATAAGATCAAGATCAGCAGAAGAATTGCCATTATCTGGGCTATACCTGCTTTTATAGGTGCAATGCTGGTTGGATTGGTCGGACTTTCACTTTACGGTCAGGGCTACTTTCAGGATGTGGAAAAAGTAATGCCTCACTTGGCAACAACACTTCTTCCAGCTTGGCTGGCAGGAATTTTTATTTCCGGCGCAATAGCCGCTATGATGTCAACTGCCGATAGTCAGCTTCTAGTTATTTCTTCTTCTGTTATTGAAGATTTCTATCATCAAACCCTGAAGAAAGAAGTTACTGAAAAAGCTCTTTTAATGTTGAGCAGGATCGTGACAATTGTAGTTGGTCTGATTGGAGTTCTGATCGCATTATTTTCCAAGCAACTTATTTTCTCTTTGGTCTCTTATGCCTGGTCAGGGTTGGGTGCATCATTTGGCCCGGGACTTTTATTGTTATTAAAATGGAAAGAAACAACTAAACAAGGCATTCTGGCGGGAATGATAACCGGATCTGCCGTAACAGTGATCTGGAAGAATATTTCAGTTCTGGATGGAATTGTAACACATAGATTTGTTGCCTGGGTTTTAGCATTTATTGCTGTGTGGTTAGTTAGTAAAATAACAGCGAAGAAGGAAGATAGTTAATACATAATTATCAAATTTGGTTAAGCGGATTTAGCTCAGTTGGTAGAGCTTCAGCTTCCCAAGCTGAAGGTCGCGGGTTCGAGACCCGTAATCCGCTCCAATATATAAGGAGCGTTATGATCTATTCCAAAACTATAATAACACCGATTGGGAAGCTAGGTTTATATGCTGATGACACCAATCTTTTACGCATCACTCTCTGTGCAGCAGACAAAAAAGATAACTCGAACAAAATACTGACGGAAACAGAAAAACAACTGCAAGAATATTTTTCTGGAAAGCGCCGGGAATTTACAATTCCATTAAAATTGAAAGGAACAGAATTCCGCAAAAAGGTCTGGGAGCAACTTCAAAAAATCCCATTTGGGGAAACCATTTCATACCAGGAATTAGCAGAAAGAGTTGGAAACTATAATAAAGCTCGTGCTGTAGGAAATGCCAATCATTACAATCCCATACCTATAATAGTTCCCTGCCATCGAGTTGTACGCAAAAGCGGAGACTTGGGTGGTTTTGGTGGTGGATTGAATGTGAAAGAATATTTACTAAAACTGGAGAACAAATAGAATCTCGGATTAATGTTGATGAATACAGATAAAAACTTTGTGAACAGTCAAGTGAAGCGAGAACCTTCGCAACGGTTAGATGAAAATAATTTTAATATTTGTAGTGGTCGATCATTGGTCGACCAGAAAAGACAGCCCGATGGGCTATCACTACAAAGAAGTAAGGTATAATATCTAATTTGTGAAGTCGGGAATTAATAAAAATCTGCAGAATCTATCTGATAGATTCTGCATAAAGACAAAGATGTACTGTACAAAATTCATAAGTTAATTTAACAGATTAGGAGGATTTATGGACTCGTTGTTATTATGCATTATCACATTTGGCGGTTATATAATCATGTATCGATTATATGGTAAATATCTGGCAAAGCGAATTTTTAATATCAATCCAGCTAATGCCGTTCCATCCAAAGAGTTTGAAGATGGAGT
>QMNP01000226.1 GCA_003647825.1 Candidatus Cloacimonadota bacterium | reverse complement strand
TACCATCTTTGCCATTTTCATTTTAATTGTAATTGCTTTATTATTATTATATTATAAAAAAAATGTCAGCAAAATATGTAAATACATAATGAATCAAATGCGGCAAAATATCCAATTCCGGATAGGATTTGTGATAGTTATGCTGTTCGTGCTGGGATCGATCGGTTCCTATTATTTCGAGCATTCAGTGAATGACCAATTTGATACAATTTATAAATCTTTCTGGGCTTCGATCGTTTATCTGCTCAGTGGATTTGAAATAGAACCTTTTACAACCGGGGGCCGGTTTTCCGCCTTACTGCTTTTATTGGGAGGCATGGGAATTCTTGGTACTGTAATTGGTAATATTGCTGCAATTTTCATGAAAGAAGGAGTGGAAAAAATGCCAAAAAATCTGAAACGCCATATTGCCATCTGCAACTGGAACAAGCGTGGACAAAAAGTTATCGAAGAATTGCATCACCGTACCGCCGAACCTGACACCTCGATCTTAGTACTTACCGATGCAGATGTAAATGAAAAAGAACTACGTGAAAACAGTGACCGTTATGCAAATGTATATTTTATTAAAGGCAAACCAACTGCTTATAAAACACTGAAAGATGCCAGAGTACATCTCGCAAAAAGTGTGATCATTCTATCTGATCCTGATGATATAGAACCGGATCCAAAAACCATTCTAACCTGTCTAGCCATTCGTCAGCTTCGTAAAGACCTTAACGAAGAGCATTCACCCCATATTATCGCAGAATTGATGGATAGAACCAACAGACAGATCACCCTGGATGCCGGAGCAAATGAGATCGTTTCTGCCGGTTTTTATAGAACTGGTATTATGCTGCAAAGTGCTCGATATCATAACCTTTCCGATATTTTCCACGAGTTGCTGATCTACGAAGATAACACTTCTTCCATCTTTATAATAGAAAGTGATAAACTACCTAAAGTATTAGAAGGTAAAACCTTTCAGCAGGCTGCAGAGATCTTTAATGAAAACCGCAATGAAGAAAATCCGGTTATTTTGATCGGTGTTCGCAGGATATGTAATGAGAAGAATGAATATGGAACCGAAATTAAGAAAGCTCATGTGATCTTGAACCCACGCTTGGATGCAAAATCTCATAATGGCAATTTCGATAAATTCCAGGAAGGTGATGCCTTAGTTGTTATCGCCCAGGCATATCCCGATTTATCCAATATAAAATAAAATATGATCAAAAAGATTCTCATTTATTTTAATCACAAATTATGGCGTACCCTGTTTCTGGTAGGTGCCGGAGTGCTATTTGCTGTTACATTAAGCAGTCTTATTAATATCGAATCCGTTAATCTGCTTAAGCAGAAAGTTGCTTTACCTCTGCAGATAATATATGCAGAGCTGATCGGCTTCATCTCCCCAGGACCTCGTTATATTCTTTACCCAATTCTCATAAAACTGCAGGAATTCGGGATCAATATCGGTGTTATCATTGCCTTAATTTCCGGTCATGTTCTCATCGAGCCATCCACAGTTTTCGTAGAAGCAGGATTCTTTGGTTATCGCTTTCCTATTAAGCGATTTGTAGTTTCTCTCATTGTTACTTTTCTGGCGGGAATGCTTTCGTCTGTACTTGGTAATTATATATGGTAAAATTTATAAAAAAACTAGGTCCGGACATTAAAATTGCAATTCTTCTGATATTATTATCCATAATTCTGATGCTCACATTTCAGGTTAATTTTTATAATTTGATGTCTTCAAATAAAGAAGTCATTATTAAGATCATCTATCTTACGGGAGTTGCAATTGCAATTTCTACGGCAATCCACTTCCTAATTCCAGAGGACCTGGCCAGAAAGCACCTGAAAAACAATAAACTGATCTATCTGTTTTATGCCACACTTCTCGGTGTACTAACACCAGGACCGGTTTATGCTATTTATCCTATAGTTTTGGAATTAAGGCGCAAAGGCGTTGGCAATGCAATTCTGGTTGCTTATCTTACAGGCCAAACTATAATCGGCCCAGCCCGGGCTCCATTCGAGATCGGTTTCTTTGGCTTGAAGTTCTATCTATTTAGAATTTTATTAGCTCTTATAATGGGACCGATGGCAGGTATCCTTTTCATCGCATTTTCAAAATTCTGGCCGGACAAAAAAATTATTGTAGCATAACATGCTCATCTTTGTATTGATCTTCGCAGTGGGTATTGCATCTGGTTTCATTAATACTCTGGCCGGTGGAGGATCAACTCTGGTTCTGCCTGTACTAATTTTGGCAGGAATGCCATCTCCAGCAGCAAATGCAACTAATCGTGTAGCAATACTCATGCAGAATATTACAGCTACCAGCCGTTTTCACAAACATGGAAAATTACATGTAAAACCTGTTATACATATTACCATCGCTGCTGTCATCGGTGCGATCATCGGCTCCTTTCTTGCTATAAAAGTTGATTCTGCCATATTTGATAAAATTTTGGGAATTGTCTTCATTTTCATTCTTATTATGATGCTTCGTCCTAAAAATAAGAAGGAAGGGAAGCCCTTATCAAAGTGGGTTGAATTTCTCATTTTTATTGCTGTGGGATTTTATGGCGGATTTGTGCAGGCTGGTGTTGGTTTTATCTTCCTTGCTACTTTGAATTTAGTTGAGAAATATGATCTGGTTCATGCGAATGCGGTGAAAACATTTATTGTGATGTGTTACACTTTATTTGCAGTAATCATTTTTGCACTTTCCGGTAAAATCCTCTGGTTACATGGACTTGTGCTTGCTTGCGGAAACAGCCTGGGTGCATATCTGGGGGTGAAGGCAGCTATAAAAAAGGGAGAAAAAGCGGTAAAAATCGTTTTATCAATTGCCATTATTATTGCCTGTTTAAAACTTTTTGGAATTCTTAAGCTTATCGGATTATGATAAATTTATTGTTAAGCATCATCTGTTCGGCTCTTATAGGGAACCTGCTTTTTCTATATCAGAAAGATAAACATCTGGAAATATTGCAGGTTTTTCTGGGAAATTATTTTCTGGCTTCAATTTTCAGTTTTGCAGCCAATAATACTCCCATATCTTCCATAAGATTGTATGACGTTATTTTTGGCGTAATCACCGGTTTTCTATTCCTGACGAATTTTGTAGTATATCAGAAAAATATTAAAGTAAATGGTTTATCACTGAGTATTGGTGTGATGAGGATTTCGCTAATTATTCCTACTTTGATGGCAATTTTTTTCTTCTGCGAAAAAATCATATTCCTTAATTATTTAGGTATTGGAATAATCCTGTTTTCTTTTGCTTTTCAAACCGAAATCAGATCGCTGCATAATTTTATCTGGATAGCGGTTCTATTCGTTTTAACTGGTTTTACCGACGGTCTGCTGAAAATCTATAATGTACATGGGTTGCAGCAGGATGGAGCTTTTGTCTTCTTTCTCTTCTTCTCAGCTTTTGTGTTCAACCTGATCTGGATTGCAGTTCAAAGACGCAGATTTGTAATTAAATATTTTTTTTTCGGGATGATACTCGGAATTCCTAACCAACTCACAACTCGTTTCTTTCTAAACAGTCTGGAAACGGTGAAAGCAGCGATTGCTTATCCATTATTTGCATCAAGTGTTGTGCTGATAACAGTGCTGTGCGATCTTTTAATATGGAAGAAGAAGTATAATCTAAAACAAAGATTTGCTTTTGCATTATTGATTTTAGGTATTGTATTTTTGAATATTCAATAATAATAAAAAACCCCCGAAAATCGAGGGCTTTAATATTTATTAACTACTACTTATTTCTAATACACGCTCGATCTGCGATAGCGATTGCTGCGGTTTTTCCAGTTATTAAGGAACGAACTGTAAACC
>QMNP01000225.1 GCA_003647825.1 Candidatus Cloacimonadota bacterium | reverse complement strand
TGCAGTTTCTATTTTTATTCATATAAAAGAATTTTTGCTTAAGTCTTAAATTGTAAAGAGGAAATTGAATTCATCTTTATTAAAATTATTCTTATTGCTCAATAATATTGACATTAATATAATCAAATTACTAATTGTCGTTAGAAAAAAATGAGTTATGCATAATAGAGTGTTTTTGTGAGAAAAGAAAAAAGTGTGTCTTTGCGAGTTTGCTTCTTGCTGTTGCTTACGAAGCAATCTCTACAAATAGTAATCAACTAGCAATATAGATTGCTTCAGCAGAAACTCTCTGATAGATGCTTCGCAAAGACAAAGTTTGTATTATGCAGAAGCCACTTAGAAAAAATCTTTTGGAGGAAGATATGAAGAAAATGGTATTGGTTATAAGTTTATTATTTATTTTGAGTGTTGTATTTGCCCAAGCATCTGACCTTTTTATTTCAGAATACATTGAAGGTGGAAGTAATAATAAAGCTGTAGAAATATTCAATGGAACTGGAAATTCTGTAGATTTAAGTGATTATCAAATTTGGAAAATTGCAAATGGGGGAAGCTGGCCTGAATATTCATTAACTCTCTCAGGTAATCTTGCTGATGGAGATGTATTTGTTATATACAATTCAAGTTCAGTAGCGGGGATCTCAGTTGAGGGTGATATAACTTGGACTCAAGCAAATTGGAATGGTAATGATGCTGTTGGATTAGCAAAAAATTTAGAATCTACTTGGACTCTTATTGATGCAGTTGGAGAAGATGGAGTTGATCCTGGATCTGGATGGAATGTTGCAGGAACAACAAATGGAACTGTAAACCATACGTTAGTCAGAAAATCGACGATAACTACAGGAAATACTGATTGGACAGTTTCTTCTGGAACTAACCAAACTGATTCCGAATGGATTGTATATCCTCAAGACACTTTTGATTATTTAGGTGAACATACTATGGGAGGAACACCCCTTACAGCAACTCCCGTAATGGCTCCTTCAGGTGGAATCTACACTTCTACCCAATCTGTTACAATTACTTGTGAAACTGTTGCTTCAACAATATATTATACAACAGATGGTTCTGAACCGGATGACACAAGTTCCGAATATACAACTGCTTTAGAGATTTCATCAAATACAACTTTAAAAGCTATAGCATATGCATCGGGTTTTGATCCAAGCAATATTGCTGCCGAAGAGTATATATTTGCATCATCTGTTTCTACAATAACTGAATTGAGAAATGGAACAATTGGTGAAGCATATCAATTAACTGGAGAAGCTATCCTTACATTTCAACAATCATACCGTAACCAGAAATATATTCAGGATTCCGGTGCTGCAATCCTGATAGATGATAATGATGAAAATATAACTACAGTTTACAATAGATACGACGGAATTACTGGGATTATTGGTACTTTAGGAGAATATGGTGGTATGCTACAATTTATTCCAACTGAAGATTCTGGTGTTGCTACTTCAACTGGCAATGTGTTAATTCCTGCAGTAATAACATTTGCAGATCTGACTACATCAGAATCATTTGAAGCTTACGAAGCTCAACTTGTTACAATTGAAGATGTAACTTTTACGCCTATTGAGACTGATTTTGCCAATGGAACAGTCTATGAAATTTCCGATATAACTGGAATCTATAGTTTTAGAACTACTTTTTATAGTGTGGATTATATAGGAGAACTAATTCCTACGGCAGTATTTGATTTAACTGGCATATTGAATTCAAGATCTGATGGCAATTACATTACAGCTAGAGATGCTGCAGATTTGCAGATCTTCCCGGATATCACAATAATATCACCAAACGGTGGTGAAAGTTGGGAACAAGGTAGTGTTCATGATATCACTTGGTCAAGTACACTTTACTCTACAGATGCCGAAGTAGGATTATCTGCCAGATATAACTTCGGTGATAATACGGAATCCGAATATATTATAACAGAAGATCCAATTTCAAATACTGGCAGCTATAGTTGGACTATTCCAGAGGATATGACATTATCAAACGACTATAAGATCTTTGCCGAGATAAACGAAAATGCTGTTACAACTGACGATCTGAGTGATGATTTCTTTTCGATTGTTGAAACAACAGGCCCCACTGTTACTGTTACTTCACCAAACGGCGGTGAAGAGTGGGAACAGGATAGTACACATGATATCACTTGGGATACTACTATTTTTACTGTAAATGCACAAGTTGGTATTGCGGTTGAATATCCTGGAGTAGATGATGAAATATTGCTTACACCTGAACCAATTCTAAATACCGGAACATATAGTTGGGATATTCCAGCAGACTTTGCAATCAACAATACTTATAAGATCAAAATTGGCGTTTATGAGAATGAAGATGAAGTTTATGATTTGAGTGATGATTTCTTCTCTGTAATCGAACCGGTTGTAGTACCAGATCCAGGAGATGTAATTATTACCGAGATCATGCAAAATCCTGGTACTGTCGGTGATAGTAACGGAGAATATTTTGAACTTTACAACACTACTGATGGAGTTATAGATATTAACGGCTGGATAGTTTGTGATGCAGGATCAAATACTGCAACAATAGATAATGGTGGTCCGCTGATCATCTATTCAAACAGTTATCTTGTACTTGGAAATGATATTGATCCATTAACCAATGGAGATTATACTTGTGATTATCAGTATTCTGGTTTTTACTTGGCAAATGGTGATGATGAAGTGATCATTAAGATCGGAGAAGTAATTATTGATGCAGTTTATTACGATGGTGGACCATTATTCCCAGATCCAACCGGAGCGTCAATGGAACTAGATCCGAATCATATGAACAGTGTAGATAATGATGATGGAGCAAATTGGTATACGGCCTATACTACATATGGAGATGGAGACTTTGGAACACCCGGTAGTGCTAATCCCGGCTTAGTTGGCTCACTCGATACACCAACCAACGTGGTCATCTCTCACGATGGCACAACCGTTACGATTACATGGGATGCTGTAACTGGTGCAAACAGCTATAATATTTACAGTAGCGATACACCTGACGGCACATATGCAACAGAAGGTGCTGTAGACACTAACAGCTGGAGTAAAGCTGAAGCTTCAACCAAGAAATTCTATAAAGTGGAAGCTTCTACAGACGCAGTTCCGGAATAGAAGAAAATATTAAGTTTATGGCAGGAGCTAAAAACTCCTGCCATTTTTTATTATAGATATTATAAATATTATTGCTAGGAGAAAATAAATAACGGATGAAGTTAATCTGCATAATATGTATTACCATGTTCTTTAGTTTTTTTGTATTTGCAGAAATACCTTTAGGATATTATGATTCCTGTAATGGTTTGGTGGAAAATGCATTGCGACTGGAACTAAAGAACATAATAAGTACAAATACAAATACCAGCTATACAGCCAGCAAAGGCATGATGTATAGTGAAATTGATAATGATAATGGAATTGTAACAGGTGTTTATTCCGGCTTTGAAGTTAATCATAACTTTGGTAATACTTCTACACCAGCCAATATCGATTGTGAACATTCATATTGTCAGAGTTGGATCGATGAAGAATTGAGTGGGAGTGAAAATAGTATTGCTAAAGCAGACATACATCATCTTTTTCCTGCCAAAAGTTCTGTGAATATTGCCAGGAGCAACAATCCCTTAGATTTCGTTGATGAGATTTCCTATACTTATACTGAAGATGGAGGAAATACAGTTAGTTATCTCGGTACTAATGCAGAATTGGAAGCAGTTTTTGAACCTGCTGATGATCATAAAGGTGATGTGGCACGAGCACTTTTGTATTTCGTTGTACGATATGAAACGAATCTTTCTTTT
>QMNP01000224.1 GCA_003647825.1 Candidatus Cloacimonadota bacterium | reverse complement strand
TCTCGCTGTTGCTTACGAAGCAATCTCTATAAATAGTAATCAATTAGCAATATAGATTGCTTCAGCAGAAACTCTCTGATAGATGCTTCGCAAAGACAAAGTTTGTATTATGCAGAAGCCTTAATTAGTATTATTAAAAGGAGATTATTATGGATTATAATCCAACATTAGAATCTAAGAGATTAATTCTAAGAAAAATTACTGAAGATGATAAAAATGATTTGTATGAATTGCTGACAAACTCCCAGATCGATAAGAAAATGATTTGGAATCATTTGAACGAAATGGACGAAATTATAGAGTATATAAATGAAATTGAGAAGTCTTATAAGAAAAACGAGCCGAGTTGTTTTGGAATTGAATTGAAGGAAAGCGGTAAGTTGATCGGTGTATTAAAATTCATCAATTATATAAAAGAATTTCGTTGTTTAGAAGTTCATTATATGCTTCTGCCTGCTCATCACAGAAAAGGAATTATGACTGAAGCTCTTATCAAGGTTATTTCGTTTATTTTTGCCAAGACCGATATCAACCGTGTGGAAGCTTTTTGTCTAAAAGAAAATAGAGCTGCAGGTAAAGTTCTGGAAAAAGCAGGAATGCATTTAGAAGGTGTATTAAGAGAAAAAATCTATATCAATGATCAATTCAAGGATCTTAAATTCTTCTCAATGATCAAAAGTGATATTCAATATATTTAACAAACGGAGACCTTGTGAATCTGAAGAAAAAATTTATTGATCTGGCCGTAAAACACACCGAAACACTTTGCCGCATTCCCAGCCCCAGCGGCTTCACCATTAAAGCAACCGAATATTTGATGGATGAACTTAAGAACATGGGATTTAAACCTGAATATTCCCGCAAGAAATCTGTTGTAGTAGATCTGGGCGGAAAAGGTGATGCTGTTGTTCTGGCAGCTCATGTGGATACTTTGGGAGCGATGGTTCGAGCCATCAAAAGTAACGGCAGATTACGTTTTACCAAGATCGGCGGCTATCCTGGAAATAATGTAGAGGCAGAAAACTGCATTATTCATACACGAGATGGTAAAGAATTTACCGGTACATTTCAGATGTGCGAACCGGCTGCTCATGTAAACGCCGACCTGGCCAAAGATAAACGTGATGATAAAACGTTGGAAGTTGTGATCGATGAAAAAGTCGCCGACGCAGATGGAGTAAAGAAATTAGGAATTTCTACAGGAGATTTCATTACTCTTGATCCACGTACAACAGTTACCAAATCCGGCTTTATTAAAAGCCGTCATTTGGATGACAAAGCCAGCGCTGGAGCATTGCTTACTTTTGCTCAGTTAGTTGCCGACAAAGAAATTGAATTGGGGCGCAAAGTTTATTTGCTTTTCACTACTTACGAAGAAGTTGGCCATGGTGGATCTTCCGGTATTCCAGCTAATGCCGTAGAAATGATCTCAGTAGATATGGGAGCTGTGGGTGACGATCTGGAAACAGATGAACACAAAGTTTCTATCTGCGCCAAAGATTCCGGTGGACCTTATGACTATGATGTTACTACAAAATTAATACATTTGGCAAAAGAAAATAAACTACAATATGCTGTAGATATTTATCCCTTTTATGGCTCTGATGTGGAAGCAACCCTGCGAGCTGGATTTGATATCAAACATGCTCTCATCGGGCCTGGCGTTTCTGCTTCGCACGGTTATGAAAGAACGCATCGGGAAGGACTGGAAAATACAATCAAATTATTGGCTTTGTATTTGAAGAAATAAAACGTAAATTAACGTAATAAATAAAATATGTAAGGGTGATTCGTGAATCACCCTTTTTTTGCATTCCCTGGAAATTCCCACCTCGTTCCTATACTCCTGTTTGGGAACGAGACTAATCTGGTTATTCAGCAAACTTTTCATTTGACGTCTTAAACCGTAATCTTAGCTTCTTCTTCGAAAGAAATATTAGGAGAAAAGGATGAATAAAATAGTCGTTTTAGGTTCAGGTATGGTGGGAAGTGCGATAGCTCTGGATCTGGCAAAAATGCATCAAGTATTAGCAGTTGATCTAAATGAAGATAATTTACAAATTATAAAACAAAATCCTAAAATCCAAACTCAGATTTCTGATCTTTCTCAAGCGGAAAATATTCAGAAAGTAATAGCAGATTGTGATCTGGTTGTAAATGCAGTTCCTGGATTTATGGGCTTCCAAACCACCAAAACTGTGATCGAAGCTGGCAAGAATATCGTTGATATTTCTTTCTTTCCGGAAGATAGTTTGGAACTTGACGAATTAGCAAAAGAGAAAAATGTAATTGCCGTTGTTGATTGTGGAGTTGCACCTGGAATGGGAAATGTGATTATAGGTCATCATAATGCTACAATGGAAGTGGATAGTTATGAATGTTATGTGGGTGGGCTTCCCTTCAAACGCACCTGGCCATTTGAATACAAAGCACCTTTTTCTCCCATTGATGTGATTGAAGAGTACATTCGTCCAGCACGCTATATTAAAGATGGAAAGTTGGTTACAATGCCTGCACTTACTGAACCGGAATATTTAGATTTTAATGAAATTGGTACATTGGAAGCATTCAATACAGATGGACTTCGCTCACTTCTATTTACAATGAAGATTCCTAATATGATCGAAAAAACAATGCGCTTTCCCGGTCATATAGATTATATGAAAATGCTGCGGGAAGCAGGATTTTTCGGAGAAGAAGAAATTGTTGTGAAAGGAGTAAAGATCAGGCCGATCGATCTAACTGCTAAATTACTTCTGGATAAATGGAAATTAGAAAAAAACGAAGCTGAATTTACTGTGATGAAAATATTAGTTGCCGGAAAAGAAAAGGGAAAAAACGTATGTTATCAATATGATCTTTTTGATAGATATGATGAATCAACCGGTATTTCCTCCATGGCTCGTACAACAGGATATTCAGCAACAGCAGCAGTTGATCTGGTAATGAATGGAGATTTCCAACGCATTGGTGTCAGCCCTCCAGAATACATCGGAGCGGTTACAGGTTGCTTAGGAAAGATGTTGAAGTATCAGAAAGAAAGAGGAATTATGTATAAGATCAGCAAGACTTGACTCGCAACGAAGTGTGAGTCGAGAATTGCTGAAATGATTGAACGATTGTTCTCGTCCCAAGCTTCGCATCGGGGCAAGTTCAATGGGAAAAGGAAAAATATGAAACCACAATTATTTGCATTGCTCACAGCTATAGCCTGGGGAGTGGGTGGATATTTTGAAAAGAAAGGATTGCATCTGGGAAAACTCTCTCCCCAGATGGGAATCACAATCAGAACGTTCATAGCGTTCATAGTTCTATCAATCGCCAGTTATCCGCATTGGAAATCTCTTACTCATGCTGGAACAAAAGCACTATCTTATATGATAATTGGTGGTGGAGTTGTTGCCGGATCAGTTGGAATGCTCTGCTTTTACATGGCAATTAAAGGTGCGCCGCTCAGCAAAGTTATGCCGATTGCTTTTACTTCACCCCTTTTCGGTGCTTTGATGGGTATAATTCTCGGAGGAGAAGCAGTTAGCGTGAAGAATATCATTGGAATGCTAATGACAGTTGGTGGAATAATAATATTAACGATAGGTTAGCAAGACTTGACTCGCAACGAAGTGTGAGTCGAGAATTGCTGAAATGATTGAACGATTGTTCTCGCTTCAAGTTTCGTCTCGAAGCAAGTCCAATGAGCAAGACTTGACTCGCAACGAAGTGTGAGTCGAGAATTGCGGAAATGATTGAACGATTGTTCTCGCTTCAAGTTTCGTCTCGAAGCAAGTCCAATGAGCAAGACTTGACTCGCAACGAAGTGTGAGTCGAGAATTGCGGAAATGATT
>QMNP01000223.1 GCA_003647825.1 Candidatus Cloacimonadota bacterium | reverse complement strand
GAATAAATTATGTACGTTTTGACAGTGTTTCTGTGAGTTCAGGATTCAAATATATCTGGGGGCAGTTATTATTGTCGATTATCAGTTGGGGAATTTATTATCCCTTTGCTGTTTGCAAGATCATCAAATGGTTTGCCGATAAAACTTATATGTTGGTTTATCGGGAAGATGGAAGCTTGATTGCTAAAAATGATATAGTTAGTGAAGAAAATGCTATATAGAAGGATTGCAGATAATTACATTCTACACTTGATTATTATTCACAAATAAATATCAATAAATCCACAAAACTTACTTTTTTTTAATAATTTTTAATAGAATTTTTCAATTATTATATTTTAAAATGTAATCGTCCTTGACGAACTCGTAAAAAAAGCATTTTGACTTTTTTTTCATATTTTCAATTTTCCACATCTAATGCCAGAATAAATATATACGATAGTAGTTATATCGAAAAGTAAAAAATAAACTCGCATCCCGCGAATTTATATAAAGCAAGTAAGATCGCTTCTTGCGAAGTTGTACACAGATCCTCCCCCATTATTGATTTGAATTATCACCCTGCTTTGGCGGGGTGATTTTTTATATAACAGACGTAATCCTGAAAGTGCCAAGTGCACGAGTTCGTGAATGAGACCTTTTCAGGGTTTTAAAACCAAGTATAAGAATCCTAAAAAAAATGCCGGAAAGATGAAGACGGGTAATGTCTTATGATACGGGCACTTACCCCCCCCCACGTTCAAGTGAATATGTTTTACAAAAAAGAGTTTGACATCAATAACCCAAAAACCCTTTCTTGAAATCGTTCAAAAAAAATCTGATTTTCAATGAAAAAAATGTAGTAAACAAAAACAGGAAGAGAGAGTAATGAAATATACCAGGCGAGCACCTAAATTTATTTCTCCACAACACTCTTCCCGAGATGTCAATTTATTTCACAGTCTTGGGATGTCAATTAGTATGTTGATTCTGCAAAATCTACATACCTGTTTGTGGTCTCTCTTCCTTCATTTCTAAAATGAAGGAGGTGGATATGTTGTTCTTTATCTGTAAAAATAAGTTTGTGTGAGTTTTCATTATTCATTTGTAAAAAAGCAAGGTTTCCCAGATGTGTAAAAAAAATATTGAAATGAAAACAAAACAAACCTATGGAGAAAAAAATGAAAAAATTATTTATTATCGCTGTATTAGCATTGTTGCCAATTTTACTTTTGTCAACAACCTATACGGTAAAGCAAAATGGTACTGGTGATTTTACGACTATTGCATCAGCATTAGCATCAGTTGTCGATGGAGATGTAGTTGTAGTGTATGAAGGCACATATTACGAAAATGTTACAATTTCAGATGAAATTACTCTTAGAGGTAGAGGACCGAGTCTTACTGCAACTACAATTATCGATGGTTCTCAGAATGCAACTGGCACAATAATCACTGTTAGTAATGCGCTATCAGATGTTGTAATTCAATGGCTCACTATTCAAAGCAATACTACTGCTTCTGGTAAAGGTGTATATATTCAGAATGATCAAGTTAATTTAACAGAGTGTGTTATAAAAAATATTAGATATGGTATTCACGTTAGAGGATGGAATACACCCTATAGAACACCTGTAATTAAAGATAATAAAATTTATGACAATAATTGGGGTATTTTTGTCAATTCACCCATTCGTCCTGATATTGTTGGAAATGAAATCTATTCGAATAGTATACATGGTATACATTTAGCAGGAGATTATATTATCCCGGATCCAGATCCCAATAATGATGCTTTAATGAAGATTACATCCAATGAAATTTATAATCATGACAGCTTAACATCAGCTGCTATTTGGACTACTCTCATAAGCTTAAACTTGCAATATAACCAAATTTATGCAAATAATTATGCTATCCAAACAGCAATAGAACCGGATGATATTCATACAACAAATGATACATATTATGAAAATCGCTATTTTGTAAATGAACCTAATGATATGGATATTGTTAATTGTATTATTTGGGACAATACAAATTTCTTGCCAATTCCATTCGGTCCTAGTCCATATACAATTGATTATTCCTGTATCCAACAAACAAATGTACAATATAATGGAGGTACAGGTATTATTACTCAGGATCCATTATTTGTTGATGAGAATAATTCCGATTTCAGTTTAAAATGGACATCCACCCAAATGTCTCCCTGTATAGATACTGGTGATCCCAATAGTGGTGATGATCCTGATGGAACACAAGCTGATATTGGAGCACTTTATCACGATCATGATATAAAAACATACACATTTGAAGGACCTAATGGTACGCATGACGGCTGGACATGGCTCTGCTTTGATATACTGGATATATTGAATGCATCTACTTCAAATCAGGTGCAAAACCTGCTATATGATATTAAGGATGATTTACATCATGGACAACATGAAAATATCACATTTTTATACAATGATCCATACTGGCAACATGGTGATGAACTGATAATCAGCCCAAAAGGATACAAGATTGAAATGGATGCAGCGAATTCTATCGAAGTTTTCGGATTTCGCTGTGATGAATCTACAACAATGTTTATAGAAGGAGAGGATGAAGAAAACTGGATCGGATATTTCGTAGAGAAAACTCAATATTGGAATGATGCTTTTGATGGATATTTAGATAATATCAATTATATTCAACATCAGGACTGGAGCCTTAAACGTTATGCTGATGGTTCTTGGCCGGATGCAGGATATACGCTTAGCGCTGGTGATATGGTTGTTGTAAAATGCGACGAAGATATTCATGCATTCAACTGGTATGGTCAATCTGAATCAGAAAAATATATAGTTCCCAAAGCAAAGAGCTTTTCTTATACCGAAGAGGCCGATTATATTCCTATCTATGTAGAGTTAGATGCAGAAAACCTTCCTGAAGAGATCGGTGTGCTAGTTAATGGAGAGTGTAAGGGAGCCAAAGTTGTAGTAGATGACTTTGTAGATATATGTGCTTACATTACAGAAGCCCAGGCTGGTGAAGTTGAATTTGAGTTTTATTATGGCAGCCGTTCAGCCAATACCAGTTACAAAGATTATGTAGTTTATGAGCCTGGAACAGAATATCGAGAAGTAACCACTATAGATCTGAGCGATAGACAGGATTATTATTATGTTTCATTTAAATCTAATGATAGCGATAAACCAGGGAATTTACCTGTTAATCTAAGTGCTTCCAACTATCCTAATCCCTTTAATCCAACTACTACGATTTCTTATAATTTACCAAACGATGGAACCATTGAATTAAGTATATTCAATATGAAAGGGCAGAAGGTAAAGCAACTTGTTAGCGGAATTCAACCAGCCGGCAATTATTCTGTAAGCTGGAACGGCAAGAATGCAGAAGGTAAACAGGTATCCAGTGGAATCTATTTATATCAGATCACCACACCAGATAAGACACTTAAAAAGAAAATGATAATGCTGAAATAAATGTATAATTTCTTGCGAAGGTTGTGGAACTTTCACTTATTCCCGACCTTCGCAAGGTTATTGATCGTTATATAAATATGAGTGTCATTCTGAGGAATTCTTTCAATCTAACTAACGAAGAATCTACTTCAGTAACAGACTCTTCGTCGAATGCCAATAGAAGAGAACCTCAGAGAGACAAGAATGTCATTTCCGACTACGATCGAGAATCTATGATGTAAAAAAAGAGATCCCCGCTTTCGCGAGGATGACAATTTCTCTATTAAGGGGATGGCCGGCAACAGCCGAACAGGGGATTATATGAAAAACACACATATCCGCAAGTGGTGTCTCACAACTCTAACGGCAATATCTATCATTCGGTTTATATTTCTCTGCGTCTTCGCG
>QMNP01000222.1 GCA_003647825.1 Candidatus Cloacimonadota bacterium | reverse complement strand
ATAATCATCTGAATATTTAGAAATGTAAGTATTGTCCATTTTAGCTGCAATACTGGCTATAGTAGTTGCCTTGGCATGAACTTTTAATTCATTTCCGTTGTCCGTTATCTTTACCAGAACTACCGGCAGTCCCAGATAGCGGATAGAGAGCTGTATTTCAGAAGCAAAAATTAATGAAATGGAAAAAAGAAATGAAAGTATTAGAAAATTATAAAGTTTCTTCATCAGCAGTTTGCAGCAGTTTCATTTTAGCATATTGGATGCGATGGGCTTTGATGCTTTGAACAGTGAATTTAACTTTATTCTCAAAAATAAAGCTCTCATTTCTTTTGGGAACTTTATTAAAATTATCATAAAGAAATTCTGCCAGATTATTATATTCGTTAACATCAATGTCCAATTCAAATTCCTCATTAAGCTCTGTAATGGAGTACATACCGTTTATCAGGTATTCATCATCCTTTTCTTTGGAGATCATTGGTTTTTCTTTATCATATTCATCCATGATTTCACCAACAAGTTCTTCCAGGATATCTTCCAGGGTTATCAGGCCGGAAGTCCCACCGTATTCATCAACAACAATAGCGATCTGAACTTTCTGAGCCTTGAACTGGTTCAAAAGATTCTGGATCTTTGTATTTTCCGTAATAAAAATAGGAGGGCGTAGGAATCCAGTTAGATTGCGTTTATTTGGATTCAAAATAATATCTTTAGCATAAACCACACCTATCATATTATCTATGTTTTTTTTATAAATTGGAATTTTGGAGTGACCTGAACTGATAATATTTTCACGGACTACAGCAAGTCCATCTGTTGCTTCAACAGCAATGATATCTACCCGCGGAATCATGATCTCTCTTGCCAGAGTTGATGAAAATCGGAATATACTGGAAATGATCTTTTTTTCTTTTTCTTCCAGAGAATTCTGAGCAGCTTTCGATTTTATTAAATTTTTAAAATCCTCTGAAGTAAGATTAGCTGTCTGTTCTTCAGCTTTTTTGAAGGAAAATATTGAACTTATGAGTTCTAAGATTTTTATTACAGGCCAGAGCGTAAATTTCATTATTTCCAAAAAGAAACTTGATATCTGGGCTACTTTTTGAGGAGATGTAAAAGCGATCAATTTGGGTGTTATCTCGCCAAAGATCAGCAATAATATAGTCATTATTGCGATCTGTGCTGTCAGGATCAGAGATTTCGGCAAATGGCTGAATTGATTCTCTGCCAGTTTGATAGCTACCAGAGCAGCAATCGATGAGGCTGCTACATTAACAATAGTATTTCCCAATAAAATAATGATCAATAACTCACGGGGATTCTCAAGAAGTCTGGAAATTCGTCGTGCGCTTTGTGTTTTATGCTTTTCAATTTTTTTAAGTTGAATTTTGGTCAGTGAGAAAAAAGCGGTTTCAGAACCAGAAAAAAAAGCTGAAAGCAGCAGGAAACCCAGAATTGCAAAATACGAAAATGACTCAGCCACGTTGCTTAACTATTCTCCTTTAATAATAATGAATATTTTTTTTCTTTCTTACTCATGATCGCTTCCTGGGCAGCTGAAAGATGATCATAACCCAGGAGATGCAGGAGTCCATGTAAAAACAGTTCCTGCAATTCTTCGATCAATGTTCTATTAGCTTTTTGTTTATCTGCAACAGAAGTGTCAATGATAATATCACCCAGAAGAGGTACGCCTGGCATATCTGCTTCAAATGAGATAACATCTGTAAGTTCATCTCTACCCAGGTATTTCTTATTAAACGTTTGGATGCTTCCATCATTTGTAAGAAGCAGATTTACAAAGCTTTCCGAATCAAGAGCTTCAGATTCTATTACTATCTGAAGTACCAGTTCGAAAGCTTCTTGTGAAAGCTCCAGGTTGGTTTGGTTTTCTAATAAAACTTTATTCCGGGTATTCAAGGCGTTTTCTATATGCACCCATCAAAATGGGCAGCATGTATTTCTTTATTGTATCTAATTCTTTCAATGTTAATGGTGCTTCAGCTAACTGATCTTCATTAATCAGGTTACGGATTGTATCATCCAGAACTTTCTGAATAATGGATTCAGAAAAATCATCTAATGATTTGGTGGTAGATTCTACGATGTCTGCAATCATTACAATAGCAGCTTCTTTGGACTGTGGTTTTGGGCCATCATAATGGAATTGATCATATTGGATATCAAGATTAGTTTCTTTGGCTTTGTTGTAAAAGAATCTTATCTGGCTGGTGCCATGATGTTGTTGAATTATCTCCAGAACAGGTTTTGGCAGCTTGGATTTCTTTCCTAAAGTTACTCCGTTCTGAATATGATTCTTAATTATCATTGCACTTTCATTTGCCAGCATTTTATCATGTAAATCGCTAGCTTCAGAATTATTTTCGATAAAAAATTGGGGAGATTCTAATTTGCCGATATCATGATAATAACTACCAACTCGTGCTAAAAGATGATTTGCTCCAATAGCTTCTGCTGCACTTTCAGCAAGGTTTCCAACAATTAATGTGTGGTGATAAGTTCCAGGAATTATCATCGACATTTTTTTTAGTAATGGATTATCAAAATCCAATAATTCCAATAATATCTGCTTTGTAGCCATGTTCAATCTCCGTTCCACAACTGGTGTAAGCAAAACAAGGCCAACTATAGAGGAAGAGATTGAAATAATACCCCACAGAATGTGCCAGAGGTAATTGACAATACTCTCAAATCTTAATAGAGATACAGCTGTGATAACAATGAGAAATGATAGAAATAAATACAAAGCAAGAGGATAATATTCCTGTTTCTTTTTCATGGTTTTCAGGGCGATTATCCCCCCCAGGGTCGCTAAACTTAAAATTGCCGGATTAAAAAAACTCCAGTTAAGGAAAATTGAGACGAATACGAGCACAAAGAAATTAAAGATCAATCCTATATGTGGAGAAAATACTAATGCAATTAGAAGTACAGAGAAACTGTAGGGAATTATCAAGGAAGAAACCTTGAGTACATTATTTACAAATACTGTAAGTAGAATCGAGATCAGGAAAGCGAAAAGAATTATTATAAGCCTTGGATTTGATGTGAAATTTGGCGGGAAGAAAAGAACCAATATGTAATAGTACATTACAATTATAAATACTGATAGAAAGAAAATTCCTAATGAAGAGAGGATCAGTTCAAAATCTTCCTTTGAAGTATGTTGTTCTTTTTGTGCACGCTGCAAAGATTTAAGTTTTAATAACTCAAAAGCAGTTACTTTTTGATTTTTTCCGATGATCTTTTCGTTTTTCTGTATTTTACCGATAGTCAGCGGAACGTTTTCTCTGGCTTTCTGCTGCTGCAAATCTGTCATTTCGTTATCTACAACAATGTTTTCAATAAGAATGATGTTTGCCAATTCCTGAACGATTTTTTTATTTTTATCTGAAGTCGCTTTAGAAACAAGTTTATTTTTAGCCTCTTCTAAAGAATAAAGTCTTTTCAATTCATAATTAGTTATACGATTTGCTTTAGCGATCTTGATTTTTTGATAATGATAGTTATCTGGATAGATGCCTATATTAAAGATTTTTGTTAATTCCTCAATAAGAAATTCGTAAATACGTTTTCGTCTGTCAGAATTCAATAACTCTTCAACTGATTCCAGGGGAAGGTCATATCCATTCTGGAGAAGTTTTTCTTTTATGCTTGCCGCATCTTTATTTGTATATAAAGCAAAGTGCTGGAAAATAAAGTCCAGATTTTTCTGAGCATTAAATTTCAGATTTTCAGATACTTTGTATATGGGCTGGACTTTAGCGGCAGCTGCTTCTTGCTCAGCTTTTACTGTTTCGTCGTTTTTGTAAACGTAGAAATCGTAATTTGCAATTATATCTTTTTCAGCTATTTCACCT
>QMNP01000221.1 GCA_003647825.1 Candidatus Cloacimonadota bacterium | reverse complement strand
TTCTTTAAGGTAAATAGCTGCTGTAAGACCAGCTACTCCTGTTCCCAGCACGATCACATCAAATTTATTCTTCATACTATAACCTTTTATTCGTCATTCCCATACAAATGGGAATCCATGAACATATTACTTCTCAACTATCCCGATCATTTTGTTCTCCTCGTTTTCTCATCGTCCTAAACTCCTGTTTAGGAACGCAAGTAGTTTCGAAATTATTGTTTCAAATAATTAAGATTGCTTCGCAAGTTTCAATTATAAGATTCCTCGCAAAGACGGAAATATTCAACATTAACTCTCAACAATCTCGATCATTTTGTTTAAAGCTCTGGCTGCATTTTCCTTATCTTCTTCATCTACTGAAACAACATTCTTCAACTCCAAACCTTCTTTAATATGTGCATTTATTGAACCAAGTGAAGTTAGAAGTTTTTCGGATGTAATCTTTGCCATATTATGACAGATTGATTTTTTGAGTGGAAGTATTGTTTTGTCAGGAAATTCATCAGCTATTCTTTTTACGAAATTGTACTCAGTTCCCACACCCCACACCGAACCTGCTGGAGAATTCTTGATCTCATTATAGATTTTCTGGGTTGAACCGGAAATATCAGAATTATTCACAACTCCCCTGTCACATTCGGGATGAACGATGATTTTGATATTTTCATATTGAGAACGTAATTCTATAATATTTTGAACTGTAAATACTTTATGAACATGACAGAAACCATCCCAGATGTACATTTTTACTTTTGCTGGATCGTAACTGTCATTAATTTCCATGTCTTGTTCAACTTTCACAATTTCATTATCAGCTAATCCTAATTTGTGTGCAGTATTAATTCCCAGGTTAAAATCAGGAGTAAAAAATACTGCTTTATCTTGCTTCAAGTAATAATCAATTATTTCAGATGCGTTAGAACTTGTACAAACCGATCCATCTTGTTTCCCGCAAAAACTTTTTATGTCTGCGTAGGAATTCATATACACAACTGGAGCAATTTGTTTTGGAGTTCTTTTCTGGATTAACTTAACAGCTTTTTCGGCCTGCTTCCTGTTGATTTGATCTGCCATCGGACAGCCGGCAGACAGATTCGGCATGATCACTTTCTGGTTTGACTGACTTAGAATATCGGCAGCTTCTGCCATAAAATATACACCGCAAAATACTATAAATTCTGCATCCGTTTTCGCACAATCAACTGCTAATTTATAAGAGTCACCTACGAATTCTGAAACTTCTACAATTTGTGGATCTTCATAATGATGTGCTGGAATGATGATCTTATTGCCAAGTTCTCTCTTTAACTCTAAAATTTGATTTTTTATGATCATTTCAATAATCCTCCATTCTTAATTATCCCCCTTGGTAAGGGGGAGTTAAAGGGGTTTACTTATAGTATTCATAGATATAATTATATAAGAAAACTTTATCATAAATCAATCCAAACCCCCTCTGGAACTACGTTTACCTTCCCTCCTTCCTAAGGGGAGCCTATGTCTTTGTTCACTCGAGATTATTCCTGAATGCGATGTGATAGATTCTTCAGAAAGACAGGTTGTCATTTCTTCCTCAACGAAAAATCGAATGCTTTCACAGTATGAGTAAGTTCTCCCACTGAGATGAAATTCACACCTGTTTCAGCAACTTCGGGGATTCGTTCTAAAGACATATTACCACTGGCTTCTGTTTCGCATCTTCCTGCAATCAGTTCTACCGCCTGCGACATCATTTGATCATCCATATTATCCAGCATAACTCGATCTGATTTACAGTCAATTGCCTGCTGAACTTCATCTAAATTGCGGGTTTCTACCTCAATCTGGAATCTTGTTCCCCATTTGTTCCGAATCTTATTAACAGCTTTAACTATTCCACCAGCTGCATCGATATGATTATCTTTGATCATAACCATATCATACAGACCCATTCTGTGATTCTGGGCACCACCACATCTAACAGCATATTTCTGTAATTCCCGCAAACCTGGTAGTGTTTTGCGTGTATCTAAAATTGTTGATCTTCCATTTGCAGCTACAACGAATTTATTAGTTTTTGTTGCAATGCCGCTAAGATGGGAAAGAATATTCAACGCTGTTCGTTCTGCCTTTAAAATTGAAGACACTTTTCCAGAAATTTCAGCAATTAAATCACCTTTATTAATCTTCTGGGAATCCTTAAAGAAAACATTGAATATGATGGAGTCATCGACAGACTTCATAACTTCAACGAATTCCTTGATGCCACATAAAATTCCTATATCTTTGGATATTAATTTAAACGATTCAATTTCTTCAGAAAAAATAGCTTCTCCGGTAATATCTCCAATGTCAGAAAAATCTTCCTGGAAGGCTGCTTTTAATAAATCTGTCTTCATCTACAACTCCTCTTAATATAATCAAGATTCTCGCTAATATTTTAACTGCCAATTCATTGTCAAAAAGAATTCTCAGAATCACTGAATTAGCACCTTACACACAAGTTATCCACCAAACCTCAAATAATATAACTCATTTGTTTCTATAACATTAGTTCGAAGTACTATTCTAAACTTTTAGAAATGTGGAAAAATTGTGTGGATGAATGTGAATAACTAATCAGTTTGTGAATGTGTTCTGCAGAAACTGCGGCCAGCCTGTTTCTGCAAAATCAAGCTGCAAGTATTCGTCTTTGCGATCTTCAAAATAGAAACTCGTCTCTTCATCGGGAAACCAGATAATTGCGGAACCAACTTTATCCGTTGTATAGCCAGTCGGGTAAATCTCCGTTTTTTGAAAAATGAAACAATTATCAATATCTTCTATTATAGTGTTACACATTAATACTAATGAATCTGGCGGATCATTTTCAAGAACCAAACTAAAAAATTCCTTAATATCAACATCGGCAGGAATACTTACAAATGAGCCATTAAATTCAATACATTGCTCTCGACTGGTAAGAAATGTCTCGTTATTTGCTGAATCTGCCCAAATCTGGGTAAAATCTGATAAATCAACCAGCAAGGGAGAGAACATAGAAGTCTCAACTACAGAGCATGAAATTGGATAAATCCCTTCAAACCAGTAGTAATAGTGAAAATCGAAAGCTATATTTTCTGCCAAATGCTTAACCTCAGCATGATCTTCCCAATGCGTTAATATAGTATGATAAGGGTACCCATCATCACATACAGCATCTTCAGAGGCAATTATGTAATCAGTATAATCATAAATTTCTGCAATCACTTCCATTGTTTGCATATTGCAGGCATCCAAGATCAATATATCTAAATTTCCATTGATATTCTTGATTGCATTTTTGAATTCTTTATCAGCTATGCTAATAAAATTACCGCTTTCTTCGTCAGGGCAAAAACTAGGTGGTAAATCTCTATTTTTGGGGTACCAGCCATTACCATGACTCCAAATTACCAGTGCCTTTTTATCGGAGGGATATTTATCAAATCCCCAATTGGCAAACTGAGTAAGTGTGGCAGGATCACCGCTGTCAATTTCTCCCAGATTGGAAATCTGGCTTTTGCTGCCGGATCGAATTCGATAACGTTTGGCAGAAGAGTTTTCGGCATACTCACTTTCATCGATCTGCACGATCACTTTGATGTCATCCGAGAAATCTGCTGCCAGCATTTCATCAATATCTTCCATGGCAGCATCGTTCAAACCATTATCAGCTGCCATATAGATCAGGATCGTCCAATCAGCTTCCTTTTTGGGTGTGCAGGAAGTCACTGCTATTACAATTGCAGCAATTAGGAATAATTTCTGTGCTATTCTACTAATTATCCTTCGACTCCGCTCAGGATGACATTTCATTATTTGCCTTATTTATAATCTCTGGCTTTTTCCAAACCTTTCAATACGCGTATCCCGCCCTGGCTGAGGGCTTCCATTTCCTTTTCACCCGGGA
>QMNP01000220.1 GCA_003647825.1 Candidatus Cloacimonadota bacterium | reverse complement strand
CAGTAGAAGTAACTTTTTCCTACCCGGAAACTTTTGAACCTGTTACTCTGTTCTGGAAAACAAATGAAGACTTAGAATTTAACCAATTACCCATGCTGCTGCAGGAAGCCAGAGACGATCTATACACAACTAATATACCTGCTCAATCAGCGGGAACTAAAGTAGAATTTTATATTACAGCGGTCGATACTGCTGGTGTTGAAACTACATTTAATTCACTATTATATCCCTATTTCTATTACGTAGTACCCGTAAACAAAACTAAAGCTGTTCTGAATGTACCTCCTAAAGCATTTAATCCGTATATGGGAGAATCGTTCCCGATAGAATTTGCATCTCAAATAGGTGATAAAGCCATTTTGAGAATATATAATGCGGAAGGTAAACTCGTCTTCCAACCACAGAATATTATAATTTCCGGAAATTCTGGAAATAATACTTATAATTGGAATGGAAAAGATAAAGATGGCAAACTGGTTCCCATCGGTCTATACATTTGTTACCTGGAAGTAATCAATCCAGAAACCGGCAAAAAGAAAACTGCCAAGGCTCCGATCGTTGTCGGTGTTCCGCTTAAATAAAAAGAGGTGATCATGAAAAACAGAATATTTATACTTGTTGTTGTTTTATTACTTTCATTTAGTCTTTTTGCTTCTTTCGATGATTATGAACCCTCTCCTCGAGCTCGCGCTTTAGGTGGAGCGTTTTATTCTACCAGCGATGATGCCAATGCCGTGTTTTATAATCCGGCCGGCCTGGGTTTTACAGGCAATAATCTGCTGGTTAGTTATACCCAGCTTTATCAATGTGATTTTGCCGAACTCAATACAGTAGCCTTTTCCATGCAGCTTCCTAAAAAGTTTGGTACGATCGGGTTTGGCTTGCTTTCAATGGATGTGGATTATCTTGGCGTTAATCTAACAACAGAAAAAACATACAGTATTTCTCATTCGATTAATATATTAAAAGATATTCATTCCCAATTGAATTTTGGCTATACAGTAAATCTTTACCACCTTGCCATCAATAGTTTTGGCAACCAGACTGAACTGGGTTTTAATGTGGGAGCCTTAGCTACTCTGCATACACGCACAAAAATTGGTTTTACATTCTATAATATAAATAATCCTAAAATGGGAAAAGATAACAGTCAGGATCTGCCACAAAGGTTAGCTATGGGAATTTCCTATGATCCCTACCAGGACGTTACTACTTCTGTGGAACTTAAGAAATCATTAAATGGTGATACAGAAATCCATGCTGGTGCTGAAGTAAAAGTTGTCGAGATGCTTACACTAAGGCTGGGTACACGCACAAACCCGAACAGCTTTTCTGCCGGTGCCAGGTTCGATCTGTATAATGTAGTTGTAGATTATGCTGCTAATACTCACACCATGGGACTAACCCATCATTTTGGTATAGGTTATAAATTCTAGATTCTAGAGATTATATAAAATAGTTTTTTCTGCTCTGCCTTTCCGGGTAGAGCATTTTTTCTCTAAATTTTTTTTACTCTTTTTCTTCTTCTTTCTTCTCCGGATAGCTTAACACATGAACCCGATCTGCTCTAACCAGAAGCTTGGAATGAGATTTTCCTTCCTTATCCTTCCAACTATTTGATTTTAGATTTCCTTCCACAATAACAGGCACACCTTTCTTGTAGAAATCTTCTGCTCTCTCAGCCAGGGCTCCCCATACTTCCACATCAATAAAGGCAACGGTTTCCTGCCACTTTTCATCTTTCCCGCGATAGCGTTGATTGTGGGCTACGGTAATAGTTGTAACAGCAACGTTATTGTTTCCTACATGATTTACAACAGCATCACGTACAATATTACCAGCAATGCAAACGTGATTAATACTCGGTGTTCTTAAACTCATAAATCCTCCTTAATTTTTCTTTTTCTCTTTAGGAGCTAACATTCATCTTCTATATTTTTTCCGCTATTTAAACTCTGCATCCTTTCTTAAGTGATTGCACAAATTAAAAATGCGATTTTCATATTTTTTCGTCAAACTTTTTTTCAAAAAAAAACGGAAAGAATGAACTAAATCATCCTTTCCGTTTAAAGGCAGATAAATTATATACTATTTCTAAGTGAAATTAATCCTGATTTTCTTTCAGCCAATCAATAAATTTTGCAATTCCATCTCGGAAATTTGTTTTAGGGTCATAACCTAAAATTTTCCTACTTTTGGAAATATCAGCAAATGTTTGATCCACATCTCCGGGCTGCAGCGGTAAAATCTTTTTCTCTGCTTTTATTTGAAGTTCATTTTCAATCGTCTTAATCATTTCACTTAAACTTATAGTCTGTGATTCTCCCAAATTGAATACATCAAATACTGTGCTGCTCATTACATAGTTTATTGTTTTTAATATCCCATCAAGAATATCTTCAATATAAGTATAATCCCGTCTGGTTGAACCATCACCGAAAACAGGAATTTCATCTCCACTGAGCATCATGCGGGAGAATTTATGAATTGCCAGATCCGGACGCTGTCTGGGTCCGTAAACAGTGAAGAAACGTAAACAGACAAGAGATATCTGATGCAGATGATGATAAGAGTGGCAGATCAGTTCTCCAGCTTTTTTTGTAGATGCATAAGGAGAAATTGGATGATCTACTGAATCTTTTTCTGAGAAGGGAACTTTTTTATTGTTTCCATAAACTGATGATGATGAGGCAAAAATGAATTTTTTCACATTGTGTTTGCGGCACTCTTCCAGAAGGTTGACTGTGCCATTGATATTCACTTCCGTGTAAAGAACCGGATTTTCAATGGAAGGGCGAACTCCTGCCATGGCAGCCAGGTGAATAACTAGATCAAAATCGTGTAGTGCAAAGATATCTTCCAATTCATCTAACTTGCGAATATCGGCTTTAATCAGTTGGAAGTTTTCATTTTTGCTAAGTTTGGCTACATTTTTTCGTTTAATTTTTATATCATAAAAATCACAGAAATTATCCAACCCTACAACTTGATGGTCATTAACTAACCGTTCACAAAGGTGTGATCCGATAAACCCGGCAGCACCTGTTACTAATATTTTCATAATTTTCCTATTGTGTTATTATTATAGACTCTTCGTTGAAGGCCTATGGAGACTTCCTCAGAGAGACAATATCTGCGAGTCTTTCTGAGAAATTCATTCACAATCTCTCACGAAGAATCTCGAGCATACCAATGTTATTCTGCTCTGTCACAAAGTCATCATATCAAGCAGTCTTTAAGAAAATCCTTTCGGATTTTTCTGCTGCCAGTTCCAGGCATCACGACACATCTCATCAATACCTTTTTCAGCTTCCCAATTCAGTTCTTTCTTTGCCAAGCTTGAATCGGCGTAACTAACCGCAATATCACCGGCTCTCCGCTCAACAATTTCGTAGGGTATATTTCGTCCGGATGCTTCCTGGAATGCATCAATGACTTCCAAAACAGAAAAGCCATGTCCGCAACCCAGATTATAAATTTTCAAACCACAATTAGCATTAAGCTGGTTAATGGCTTTGATGTGACCATCTGCCAGATCAACCACATGAATATAATCTCGCACACCAGTGCCATCCTGGGTGGGATAATCATCGCCAAAAACCCTGAGTTTTGGCAGTTTACCAACAGCAACCTGGCTGATGAAGGGCATCAGATTATTGGGAAGGCCGTTGGGATCTTCTCCAATAAGACCACTGCTGTGCGCTCCAACAGGATTAAAATACCGAAGCAATACAATATTCCAACTATTATCAGAATTGTAAAGATCAGTCAGAATTTCCTCGATCATAAGTTTCGAACGTCCGTAAGGATTTGTAGCTGAAGTCGGAAAATCCTCTTTGAATGGAACATCTTGATTCAATCCATATACAGTGGCAGATGAGCTGAAGATCAGATTTTTCACATTATGTTTTTTCATT
>QMNP01000219.1 GCA_003647825.1 Candidatus Cloacimonadota bacterium | reverse complement strand
GCGTAATGAGAGAGGTGCAGAAAGAACGGTTCATCGTTTCTTTCACGAATTAACCGGATCGCTTCATCGGTCAGGTGATCGGTTAGGTAGGTACCTTCCGGTGCGTCCGGCAACGTGGGAATGCCCCAGGGGCTGAAATACCCATTCCATGGACATCCCATATGACAGCCTGCAATATTCAGATCAAAGCCGTGTTTTTCCGGGAAAAAATCATCATCGCCAAGGTGCCATTTTCCAACATGCCACGTCTGATAACCGCCCTCTTTTAACGAGGTCGCCACCGACTTTTCTTCCAGCGGCAAATAATGAAGATACGGCACATCCAGCAATTTGCCTGTTGAAGCTCCGCCAATCCATTGGGTCATGCCCACTCGCGCAGGGTATTTGCCGCTCATGACGCTGGCCCGTGTCGGCGAACAGACCGGACAGGATGCATACGCGCGAGTAAAACGCATGCCACCTTCGGCGAGCTTGTCGATATTCGGGGTCTCATAAAAAGAACTCCCATAGCAGGAGAGGTCTGCCCAACCCAGGTCGTCAATCAGTATAAAAAGTATATTGGGTTGTTTCATATTTCTTCCCTTTGTTCACGTTCTCGTTTGAAGCCAAATCGAGAGAAGATCACAATGGGAGGGTGAAAGAAAGATGTTTTAGCGGAAGTCGCAAGTTGGAGTTGCACAACGTCGGAGTCTGCGCAGAATTTTTGTTTGAGTACGGTTCGTTCGCAGGACGAGACGCTCTAATTTGATCGCGAATTTCGCGAATAGAGACAGATTCCCTTCCGTTTTATTCGCGAAAATTCGTGATCAAAAAAATTGGTCCTGCTTGCCTATTTAATTGCCATTTGCAAAATCGACGTTGAACTCGAATAAGCGATGCGTTACTTCGCCACATAGTCAGGATTGAGAGAAGGTCGTTCAGCCTTTGTTTCTTCGAGCCACTGGTGAAGAAGAGTTTTCAGGTCATTGGCTTTTTCAGGAAGCCGCTCTGCGAGATTGTCCTTTTCTCCCATGTCCTTTGCCAGGTTGTAGAGTTCGTACGAATCACGTTCCCAGAAGTAAATAAGCTTCCAGTCGCCCTGCCGAACGGCGGAGGCTGGCTCAATATGCGACATCCACATGTTGTAGTGCGGAAAATGCCAATATAAAACCTCCCGATCCAACGAGTGATGGTCGGTTCCGTACAACAAGGGCGTGAGATCACAACCATCAATATCCAGATCTTCTGAGGAAGCCTGCCCCGTGACGGCCAAAAAGGTGGGTAGGAAATCACAACTGATAACGGGCACGTCACAGACTGTGCCGGGGCGGATTTTTCCAGGCCACCTGAAAACAAGTGGCTCACGGATTCCCCCTTCGTAGAGTTGACCTTTTTTTCCTTTAAGCGGGGTGTTATTGAAACAGCCCCCGTTGTCAGACGTAAAAATAACCAGTGTATTTTCCGTCAGCCCCAGCTCATCAAGACGCTGCATGATTTTACCGATATTTTCGTCAAGACTCTCGATCATCGCCGCGTAAACCGGCTTGGTGTTATCTCGATCCGGCGTTTTGCCTTCATACTTGGCGATCTTTTCGGCTTTGGCCTGATGCGGGTAATGGACTTGATAAAAATTTAGATTGAGAAAAAAGGGTTTTTCGTGCTGCTGCTCCAAAAAACGAATCGCTTCATTCGCAATTCGATCCGTAAGATACTCCCCTTCGGCTCCGCCGTCCAAATTCGGGAACATGCCCTTTGCGATATGCTTTGTTTTTTGGTTTTGGTTATACGGGAAAAAATAACTGGCAGGCTGCCCCCAATGCGACCCTCCGACATTGGAATCAAACCCCTGCTCGGTCGGTAAAAATCCTTCTCCGCCAAGATGCCATTTGCCGATATGTCCGGTTGCATACCCATTTTCTTTAAGCCATTGCGCCACGGTTTTTTCTTCGAGGGGAAGGTGTTGATGGGTGAGCCCTTCAAGGAGTTTTCTATCTTTTGGAATAAATTGTTCTGGCAACGCCGCGTTGGTGATTTTCAAGCGTGCGGGGTTTTTTCCGCTCATGACGCTGGCCCGGGTGGGGGTGCATATCGGTGCGCTGGCATAGGCCTCCCGGAACTGCATCCCCTGTGAAGCCAGTCGATCAATATAAGGCGTTTCGTAATAGGATGCCCCGTTAAATCCGACATCCGACCAGCCCAGATCATCCGCCAGAATAAAGAGGATATTGGGTTTTTGTGCCTCCGAATTGTCTGCTAATGCAGCACAGCCCGAACCTAAAAAAAGGCTGGCGGCAACACCCGCCCCGGCGGTACGACTGACGTTGCGTACATCAAGATTTAACAACAGGGTTTTGAAATCAGAAGTGAAATGACGGTTCATAAGTTTTCTCCGTTGGATTCAATGACCCCTTTGTACCAGAGCGCAGAATCTTTAGGTGTTCGCTTTTGCGTTTCATAATCAATGTGAATCAACCCAAAACGCTGGCTACAGCCTTCGGCCCATTCAAAGTTATCCATCAAAGACCACTGCATGTATCCGAGAAGTGGTACGCCCTCGTCGGCGGCGCGGCGCAACTCGCGCAGATAGCTGGATAAGAATTCGATACGTTCCTTATCATGCACCTTTTCGTCCGCATCAACGCGGTCGTCGTTCGACATCCCGTTCTCGGTGATCATGATCGGCACCCCGTAGCGCTCATGCATCAATGTAACGCTCCAATACAGAGCCTCTGGTGTAATCGGCCAGTCGAAATCTGTGTAACCCAGCGGTTCATGCGGTCGGGTTTCGGGTTTGCCATCCGCCCCGGCACCCACACAGCGGCCCCAGTAAAGGTTGATCCCGAGGAAGTCGATAGGTTGAGAAATCAGCGTTCCTTCTTCTGGCGAAAGCGGCGGTACGTCCTCGCCGAAATAGGTCAGCACGTCATCGGTATATTTACCGAAAAAGACAGGGTCAAGATAGATTCCGGCGGAATGCAAATCGGAGCCGTTGTCGTCGGGAACCCCGAACATGGATTGCCGGGTCGCCTCAACATCCTCTGCCGAATCACTGGCTGGAAAATTCATGACTCCGCAGTGCGCCAGCCCGATTTGTGCTGTTTTTGGAAGCGCGGCGCGCAGTGCCTCTACGCCCCGTCCGTGCGAAAGCAACATTCCCTTCAGCACCTTCAGTGCTCCGGTACGATCCAGTTTTTCGCCCGGAGCATGGCAACTCCCGGGCAGATGGCCGCAGTTGATCACCACAACCATCTCGTTAAAGGTTATCCAGCAGGGAACACGGTCGCCGAGGCGGTGGGCCATCAATCCGGCATATTCGGCAAAGTATTCAGCGATATCTGGATTACGCCAGCTGCCCCGATCGTATAGAGCCTGCGGCATATCCCAATGGAACAACGTCGCGCAGGGTTGGATGTTTTTGGCGAGCAGTTCATCGACTAATCGGTCGTAGAAATCGAGCCCCTTTTCATTGGTTGCGCCGGTTCCTTCCGGGAGAACCCGCGACCATGAAATCGAAAATCGGTAGGCTTGCAGGCCGATTTCAGCCATCAGCGCCACATCCTCTTTATAGTGGTGGTAGTGATTGCAAGCGACATCGCCCGTGTCACCGTTTTTAATATTTCCCGGTGTGTGCGAAAAGGTGTCCCAGATGGATGGGCCGCGCCCGTCCTCGTTTGCCGCGCCCTCAATTTGATACGCCGCCGTAGCCGCGCCCCATAAAAAATCTTTTGAAAAACCCATCATTGTCTCCGGTAAAAAATTAAAGTCATGAGTATTTCCAATCCTTGGAAAAATACGAGGAAAAAGTTCCAACCCTTGGAAAATTCGATCTGTTTCACGTCGTTTCTTTTGGGCGCACGCTCAAGCGAGATCGCACAGATTAAAGCCGGGCGGGGCGCTTTTTGCCACTCCCCTACGGGTCGTTTCTTTCGGGAATACCCGAAAGCACTCTCGCTTCGCTTCGGGTCCAACCCTTGGAAATTCGGGATTGTAGCGTTTCCCAATC
>QMNP01000218.1 GCA_003647825.1 Candidatus Cloacimonadota bacterium | reverse complement strand
TGATCTCGGAAAAAAATCTGACTGGTATTATTATCATGTTTTCCGAATCCAATATTTAACAGCTTTGAGGATATCGGATATTATGAGACTTACAACTGACCAGGTGAAAACAAAGCATTTCTACATTATTGAGAAGAAAACCGGAAAGAAACGCGAAGTTTACCTTTGCGATGAAGCCTTTACCCTATCTAATAATCTGTGTAAACACGCTGAAAAGGCTAGTTTTAAACACATCCTGACCAAAAAAGACGACTCTTCATACAGAAGATCGATCAAATTGTACTGTAAGAAAGCTAAAATCAATCCAGATAGGGTATCAACTCACTCATTTAGAAAAACTATCGCAAATAAGGTGTCGATTCTTAAAGGTACTAAAGCTGCTAGTAAATTACTGAATCACAGCAAGTTGAGTACAACTGAGTTATACCTGGATGGCAGTCAACAATCGATTGAATCAGCTATTGACCTGGTGTCTGGTGGTTTATAATGGCTATCATAAAGGTACATAAAAAGAACCGATATGTAGTTGTAGATAACAAATTAGCCCGAAATTCTAAGTTAACATTGAAATCAAAAGGGCTGATGCTTTACCTTTTAAGCCTTCCAGCTGATAAAAACATAACAGTAAAAGAACTGGAAAAACATACAATTGAAGGTTTGGATGCTCTACATAACGCTGTAAATGAATTAATTACAGAGGGTTATATCAACAAACTTACTTATCGAAATGAAAAAGGATTATTTCAAACTGAATACACTGTTTATGAGTATCCACAGATAATCAACCGAGAGGGATTATCCACACCGGATAAGCCGAACCGGATTAACCAATCTGGATTATCCGAACCGGATAACCCCGTTTTCAGATCAAAAGAAAGGTTTTTAAGTAAAGAAGAAAAATCGTCGTCTACCCTATCGGATATTACTTTGGAACTAAAGGAGATCGGACTTTCTGGAAATGAAATTAATGAATTGATAAAAGAAATTGACGACGACGACAAATTGAACATCATCTTTGAAAAGATTGAATTGATTAAAATCATGATTTCAACCGGTACAGTAAAAAATCCGGTAGCTTATTCGATAAAAACCATAAAAAACATCAATTTCAACAAACCAGACATCCTAAAAAAGGTCGAAGCCGAAAAACGAACACAGAGAGACAAAAAAAGAAAAGCTGAGAAACTAGCCAGAATCAAAGAACAGAAGCAATACGAGCAAGATTTGGCGATGACTGAAGCAGAAATACCTAAAATGAGAAAAGTAATTGATGAGAGATTATCCAAATTCAAGAAACTCAAAAAAGCTGTAGGAGGTCCAAAATGAAATTCAAATATTTTAAGAGATCTGAATTCGACTGTAAATGTTGTGAAAAGAATTTAATATTAGATGATTTTATTGAAATGTTAGATATAGCTCGCGAAATTTCCGGTGTTCCGTATGTGATAAACTCCGGGTATCGATGCAAAGAACATAATAAGGCTGTGGGTGGTGTGGAAAATTCAAGTCACTTGAAGGGAATTGCTGCAGATATTGCAGTGAAAAACGAATTCTGCAGAATGAGAATCCTGGAAGGTGTAATTAAAGCAGGTTTTAAAAGAATTGGAATTGGTAAATCGTTTATTCATGTGGACATTGATAAAAGCAAAGGGAATAGTGTGTGGTTGTATTGAATAAATCGAAAGGGCTACCGAAGCAGCCCTTTTTGATTTTTGATGTATGATTGATGATTTTTGATTGATCACTGTTTTGCAGAATTGTAGAAATCTGCTTCAATCTGATCCCGATGAGAATGGATGATCGGGTGATATTGGCTATAAGCTTTCTTCTGATAAGTGATTGATAACCTGGTATAGATCTCAGTGGTTGAAACATTCTCATGACCCAGGATTTCTTTAACCGTCATTAAGCTGGCTCCGCATTCTAACATATGAGTTGCAAAACTGTGCCTGATCGAATGTGGTGTGTAACCATCTGTTTTGGCAATTTGAGAAATATATCCATTCATAATACCTCTGAGAACATTGCTGGATAATTGATTTCCATTTTTAGAAATAAACAGATATTTGTTTACATCCATTTCTGATTTTCGAGAATAGGGAAATAGTGACTTCCTAACAGAAAGATACTGTTTGAGTGCAATCACAGCCATCTTCCCTATCGGAACGAATCGATCTTTATTACCTTTACCCAGAACCTTGATCATGCATCGATCAAAATCGATATCCGGAAGTTTGATATTTGCCAGCTCACTAATTCTACAACCGGTTGAATACATCACTTCCAAAATAGCTTTATCTCTTTTACCATAGTTGGTGGAAGTATCCGGTAGATTTATAAGATCCGTCATTTCCTGGATTGTGAAAACCATTGGCAGCTTAGTTGAGAATTTGGGATAAATCAGTTTTCGAGTTGGATCTTTATCGATAAGATCACGATTAAGGCAGAATTTGAAGAATTCCCTGATGGAAGAAATCTTACGAGCAATAGAACGCTTTGATAATTTGAGATCACTGAGGGAATGGAAGAAATATCGAAGATAAGTGTGAGTGATTCCAGTGATGGCATCAAGATCTAGTTTCGATTGCAGGAAATTAGATAATTGGTTGAGATCGGAACGATACATCCTGATAGTGCCTTGTGCCAGTCCACGAACAGTTAGATAGTTAAGGTATTGGTTGATTATATCAGTCATTTCGGACTCCTTTGGAGCCAGGACAGAAATAAATACTTGCCAGAGAAAACACAGCAGGTAATTTATTATTGTATAGTGAGAACTGTACGGCTCCTTTGTTTTGCAGTTTTTGAATGAAGGGCCAAGGGTCTCGGGTGTTACCGCATCCGAGACCTGCCTGTTTTAAAACGAAGTTAACGATTTCCATTATCACTCGAAAAGATTTGAACATCAAGTCACCTCCTCTGCCCCACCACCAGCATAGCTAGTGGCTGGGGCTTGCTCTATCTTCGGCAGGCAATTGCATTTTTTTGCCGGCCATCAGCACAAAACAGGTGCGGAGCACCACTGTGATGACTGGCAAAAAGACTCTCCGATTCCGCATCAAGGGGTGGTTGGACGGGGTTGAACTGGCTACTTGCTGAGACTTGCAGGTGGAACAGGCCATTAGTGGGCAGACTGACAAGCTGAACGATAGAGGAAGCGACTTTGTTTTTTTATGTCAAAATGGAAGACCTCCTTGCTTTAACTAACTTTTATATATAAAAACACACAAGCCTGACAGCCAGCGTGCTATTCTTTCAATTCTTCTTTGATAAGAAGATGTAATCACTACGAAGATATAAACAAACATGAATGAGCCCCGGGGATGGGCTGGGGCGAATAAAAGCTATACCGGCTCTCACACCGAAAAAAGGTATAGCGACCGCTTACCTGTGACTAAGTTCGCTACCTCTTTGCAAAGTTTACATAATCACGAGCACCATCAGAGGAATAACCGTCATTATACGCTTATTATAGGGGGTGCAGCCATACTACTAACATTCAACAGACATTTTTAACAGTATCCATTGAAGCAATTTGAATAAATACAGCAATAGCCAATAAAAGGTAAATATAAAAAATGATTATTGTATCCGTGAACCAGAATACAAAGCCAAAAGCGTGAAAAAACTGGAAATCTGTAAAGGGAAAAAATGAACTATTTTCGCAATAATGACTATAGAGAATTGGTAACTGATATGATATAAAAGCTTTATGACGGTTTTTGGTTTGTGCACTTACAAAGGAAAACTAACAACTAATTGCTGCTTGAATAGATCTGTGCAGAAATGACCTCAGATGGAACGCTAACACCCTGCTAACTTTCACAGGAATACCGTGGCGAACCCACTATAATGTATTATTATGTAATACTTTGCGAATCTTCTTGCTGTGAGGGAACGAAAAGATTATGGGATAGGGTGGGATTGGGGATTATACAAATCGCTGTGACTAATGTTATATAAAAATAGTAAAATTCTTTATATAAAGTTTCTCAATGATATCATG
>QMNP01000217.1 GCA_003647825.1 Candidatus Cloacimonadota bacterium | reverse complement strand
GTTAGCTTTTGGAAAGTGTTCAATATTCCAGGTTACAACATCGAAAGTCTCCTCTGTTCCAAACTCCAAGCCTTCAAACCAGACCGATAAATATAATGAAGCTTCGTTACTCCAAGTAGAGATAGCATTATCTACAAGAACAGCAACGCGGTAATTATAACTGTTTTCAACTTCTACATCTTCATCAATAAAATTGGTTATATCAGCAGCAATTGTATCAATTATCACAAATTCCAAATCATTTTTTTTACGCTCAATTACAAATCCCGATTCTTCAATGCAGCGATCTTCCCATTCCAAAAATACGTAATAATTACTTGTTTCGTATACAGTAAGACCTGTGGGAGAACAAGACGTTAACAAAATCGAAACTTCATTACTAAATTCTGATATTCCGTCACTGAAAAGAGCTGAAATACGATAAGAATAATTATTCCCGACCTCAACATCTATATCCAGAAATTCACTTTGATCAGCAGCTGTTGTATCAATAACAACATAAGCAACATACGGGGTTTTGCGTTCAATGATAAAACCAATTTCTGCAGAGCTGTTATCTTGCCAAGCAAGTTGAATCTGATCATTAATAGTTGTAAAAGCAACTAAATTCGTCGGTGCTTCTTTGATTTCACTCGGACCTGTAGAAGTACCACAGGAAGTTAAAATTACAAACAATACAATTCCTACAATATTCTTTATCACTAATTCCTCAATTTTTCTATCAATTTTACTGCACTCATTAAATCATTTACAATATAATGCGGTTTTTGTTCCCATTTGTGTCTTTTTTGCAGGAATTCATTATTTCCCTCACCAGTTCGAACCAGGATCGTTGTCAATCCAGCTTTTCTTCCAAATACAATATCAGAATATTTATCTCCTATCATATAAGAATCTTTTATGGAAAAAGAAAATTCCTGCAATGCTTTTTTAAACATTCCCAATCCAGGTTTGCGATCTTCATGTTCAATATTGAACGGATCAATTTTTCCTTTTTCATGATAAGGAGAGCTAAAAACACCATCCACCCGGGCCCCCTGTTCGGACAATTGAAAACGCATTTTTTCATGAACTTTTTCCAAGTCATCAAAAGTGTAAAATCCGCGTGCAATTCCAGATTGATTTGTTACCACAAAAACCAGGTAACCCATCTCATTCAAAATAGAAACAGCCTGGACTGTGAATGGGAATAACTCGAAATCCTGCGGCTTGCTGATATAACCGTTTATGTCGGCATTCATTGTACCGTCTCGATCCAGAAAAACTGCTTTTTTCATTTTCTTTTTTTTCCCCGTCATCCTCGCTAAAGTGGAAATCTTTTTAATTTAGATTTCCAGGAATGACACACATATCACTTCATTTTACTCGTTCTGGAGTGAACGAGTTACACCTAATTTATAAAAAACAAATGCTTTTGGCTGCTCTACCTTTTATGATCGGATGTTCTGAATTTTAGAGCATCCGGTAATTTTATATTAAACAACTGGAACCGATAATTCCAATAATCTTCTTGTTTTGTATATTTAAAATAAACCTGCCAGCAATGAAGATTTCGAGTGATCGTGAAACTGTGAGAGATCATTCTGTGTTCCTGCAGATTTATATAATTGTCATAAGATACAGACCAGTTTTTTGTTAACTTTACCGAAGCAGATGTCCTGATATCACTGCTGTAATCATTAATATCATATTGCGCTTTATTTGTTTTGTAAGTATGCGTAAAAGAAATCGACCAATTCTTGCTTTCGCGGTTGAGGTCATCAAGTTCTTTAATGGTTGTGATGATTTGCTCATCTTCAACCGAAAGTGTGTCTTCCGTCATAAATCCACTGGATTCAAATCTGTTTTCCGGCAATGGGAAATAATCCACAAAATCTGCATCATCAGAAATTACCAATTTTGAAGTAATGTTTGCAGTCCAATTACTAACCGCATAATCCCACTTTTTGTGGTTCCAGTCTTTAAATTTTAATTCGTAAGTTTCTTGATCAATTGAGCCTGAAGGAGAAGTGTTTATTTCAAACATACCAAATGTTATTTTTTTTGGATTCAGATCTAAGCTGTGAGAGATATTGGAAAATCCATTTCCTTCACTTTCGAAATCATATGAGATTCCCGATCGAATTGTGAAGAAATCATTAATTTTTCTTTCATCTAATGTGGCTGTTTTTCTAAGTTTCAATTGCCACTTGTTATCAAGAGAAAAGCCAATTCGTCTTTGTTTTCCTGAATATTTCAGTCCAATACCTTCAAAAGAATAATATTTTTCATTATCAGAAAAATCCGGTTGATAATAAAAGTTAAGTGTCGGCGTGGCAATATGTCTGACTGCTGCCAGGTATGGTGTGGTTAATTTTCTTAAACCATATAGACTGAACGAGGAAGATGTATTCGCACTATAATCAGAACCTCTTACCCATTGTTTATCATTTTTATCGCGGTCAAACCAGGCTTCATTGCCGGAAACTGATTGTGTTAAATTAAGCCAGCCCTTCATTTTATATGAATATTTCACACTACCGCTATGCTTAATGCCTGCGTTGTGTTTATTAATGAATGTTATACCATCATCATCTTCGAAATTATTCCAGATGATCTCACCGAAAGTTGCGTCGGGATGTTGCGTATAACCACCTTGAGCTGCTTTAAAATTATAGGAATAAGAAAAACTTTTCCACCAGGCATCTTCAGGAATCTCATCATCTTCTGTTAAGAAAAGTTCGTAAAACGGCTTGGAAGGAAGTGAATACGAGATATATGGCAATGTAATATCTTTTTTTTCAACATGCATTTTTAGCGTATCGCCATCAATTACATATTGTTTATCATCTCCAAGTAAATCGTGATTGTAGTTTGCCCTGATATTCAGCATGCTGCTGAGAAACGGTTTTTTATACGCCATTGATGAAGTAATTTTTTCTGCCAATCGTTCGGTGGGATCTGTACTGGCTTCCCAAACCACAGAACTGCTTACAAAATTCAAATTTGCATCAAATGTTGTATTATTACCGAAATCGTGATGATGCTTGCTTTTGATATTCCACTCATATGTGTAGTGTTGCGGACCGCTGATCCTTTTTTGCAAAATTGCGTCAAAGTTTCCATTAAAAATATACCTTTTTATGTATTGTGAATGTAAGCTCAATTCCCAGCCAGTTTTCTCGAAATAATCGAATGCCAATGTTGCATCTGCATAATTTTTATAGGCATAATAATATGCTATATTTTCCAGATATTTTCCTCTTACTTCATCCCAACCGGGAGAAGGAACCAGGATTCCGGATTGCCTGCCGCGTTTAATAGTGAATGTTCCAAAAGGAAATGCCATTACTGGAAAGTGATTAACATAAAAGATAATCGGTTTTCCTACCACTTTATCGTTATGGTAAACTCTTAATTTTTTGGTTCCTATATAAAAGTGTGGATGCAAGGCATCACAGGTAGTGAAAATACCATTATCTATATCGAAAGTCCTCTTAGCTATTTTGCGGATCTCATCACCATAATAATAGCCTTTATCAAATTTACTGGCACCCTGTGAAAGCAGACCCCATTGTGTATCCAGATCATAGAAAACATTCTCACCCAAAATAAGTTGTGTACCGTCTTTCATCATTGATTCACCTTTGGCAAAAGCTTGCTTTCCGGATATATCGATGGCAATTGTATCTGATTTTATATTGGAAGAATGATATTTGATGCTGGCGTTACCACTAAGAAGAATTTTTTCGGTAACTTCAGAGTAGTGCAAAGTATCTGCAGAATAAAATACTGAGTCTATTTTAACAGAGTCGGCAGCAAGTAAACTGTCATTTGCTGAAATTTCAGTATAAAGAGTATCCGCTAAGGGTAATCCATTACCTTCATCGGTATTTTGTGTGTAGGCCAGAACCCAGCAGAACAGCAAGCCTGCAACCATCAAAACTATCATTTTCTCTTTCATTTCAGATTTCTTCAATTCACTTTTTCTCGAGATCGTTTTACTTACGTAAAGCCGACTCGTCATTCTGACTTT
>QMNP01000216.1 GCA_003647825.1 Candidatus Cloacimonadota bacterium | reverse complement strand
TTCGGTGTAAATTTCTTTTTTCAACCCAGCCCACGATTTCAATCGTGGGGAAAAATCATAACAAAACAAGAAAAAAAACCATTTCAATGGTTTTCTATTTTAAATATTTCTCCAATCTCTTCATATGCATCTTTAAACTGTCGGCATTATTTTCCAGCGTATGTTTGGCATTAATGCCCATTTGTCTGGCTTTGCTCATATCTTCGGTAAGTTTATTAATATCAACAATAAGATCATTTTTGTTGGAAACTATGATTCCATTATTTTCCAATAATCTATCCACAGAGTCACGGCAGGAATAGAAATGATTCCCGATGATTGTGGGAGTACCGTAAAAAGCCGGTTCCAGTGGATTGTGACCACCATAATTAAAGAAGCTTCCACCTACAATGGCCAGATCGGACATGGCATAGAATGTATTCAAAATTCCCATCTCATCTACCAGAAGTATTTCAGGAACATCTTTCAATTCTGAATAAAGCCTGAAATCAAATTCTTTGAGCAGTTCTTTTATTTCTGGTATACGATGCAAATGACGCGGTACTATGATGATCTTCAAATTCGGATTTGATTGCTTTAACTTTGGCAACGCCTTTAATAACAGCTTTTCTTCTTTTGGCCGGCTGCTGCCCCAGACCAGAACAAAATCATGGCTGGAGTAACCAAGTTCCAAACGAAGCTTATCTTTATTATATTGCTTCTGTGCAATACAGAATTTGAGATTATGAACGTTAACCACATTGTTGAATTTCAAATATTTAAATCGTTCTGCATCTTTTTCCGACTGGGCATTTACACTTTTAATTGCTTGCCATACAGGTTTCCAGAAGAAGCGTAAGAATTTATATTTGGGATATGATCTATCTGATATTCTGCCGTTCACTAGAAGTACAGGTATTTTTTTCTTTTTTGCAATTATAAGCATATTGGGCCAGAACTCTGTTTCTACTAGAATAATCAAACTTGGATTAATTCGCTTGTAAAGACGTTTCATTATAAAATCCACGTCGAAGGGTAGGAAAGCTGTTGTTAATTTTGGACTGATCTTTCTGGCAGCTTCCTGGCCAGTTCTGGTCATGGTGGTTAGCACGAAATCGGTGTGAGTATATTTATTTAAAAGTTCATTTAAGAGGGTCTTTACGGCATTAACTTCACCCACAGAAGCAGCGTGGATCCAAACACATCTTTCAAATTTATGTTTAGGCTTACCAAAACGTTCTTTGCGTTCTCTTCCTTTGAATTTAAAAAATAAAAATGGGGAAGAGACTACAAATACAAACCAGGTTAAAAAACGATATATCAACATCATATTACCTCATGCAGACATCTGCTTAGAAACAATAGCAGAACGAAATTCAATTACTCATACTTTTTTATAAGCTGAAATTTGACTTCGTCGTCGATGTTACTAACCTGTACTTTCACTTTATCTGTCAATTTAAAAATAAGCCCGGAGGTTTTTCCGATCAGCATCATATAGCGGTCATCATATTCCAGGTATTCACCTTTGATACTGCTTATGGGAATTACACCAGTTATTGGATATCTATCTATCTCCACGATCAAACCTGACGGTTTTACTCCAACTATAATCCCATCATATTCTTCACCCAGTTTCTTCTTCATGAAGATGAGCTTATTTTTCATTTCCACTTCACGTTCACTTTCATCTGCCAGGCTTTCCTGCTCCGTTCCTACACCAGCAAAGTCAAATATCTCCTTGCGGTTAAATCTTTCTTTTCTGTTGTTTATCAAATCTTTGATCTGATGATGTACGATAAGGTCGCATAACCGACGAATGGGAGATGTGAAATGTGTGTAGTTTTGAATTGCCAATCCAAAATGACCTTCATTTTCCACAGAATATCTTGCTCTCTTCATACTTCGTAAAATCATTCTGTCAAAAACTCTATGATAAAGTGGGGAAGGCATATCATCTAGTAGTTGCTGAAGAGCGTAGTTATAGTTTTGTTGTAAATTCAATTTCATTTCATATCTTTTTACAATATCTTTCATATTCAGCAATTTCTTCTCATCCGGTTGTTCGTGAATGCGATATATCGTATTTTGTCTGGAAAGTCGGGTTGCTATGTATTCATTGGCGATCAGCATGAAATTTTCAATTAATTGATGAGATTCTGTTTCGCTGCTTCTCTGTAGATCACTTATATGACCCTCTTCATCGAATATAAATTCTGTTTCCGGCAGATCAAAATGAAGATAACCCTTCTGCTTTCTTTTTTTCAGCAGGAAGGCTGAGATCTTTTTCATTTCAAATAGCATTTCAGAAATTTCAGGGTTTATCTTTGTTTCTTTACCTGCAAAAAGTGTGTCGATCTCTTCATAATTGAAACGCACATTGGATTTAATAACACTCTCGTAAACTTTCTGCGAAGTTATTCGATTGTTTTTATCTAAATTAGTTTGAACGGTTACGGTTAATTTTTCTTCATAAGGACGCAAACTACAGATTTTATTGGAGATCTTTTCCGGCAGCATGGGAATTACTCTTTTGGGAAAATAAAAGCTGTTTCCTCGTTTAGCTGCTTCTTCAAATAATTTCATGCCAGGTTTTACATAATGGGCCACATCAGCTATATGAACATAGTGTTTGTATCCATTATCAGTAGAAATGAATGAAATAGCATCATCAAAATCTTTGGCAGAAGCAGGATCTATAGTGAGAGTTGGCAATTCACGCAGATCACGTCGTAAAGCGATCTCTTCTTCGGTAATTTCATCGGACAGGTCATTTAATTCTGCTATTACTTCATCCGGAAAAGTGAGAGGAAGTCCATACTGTTTTATCACACTGAGAATTTCCACATCAGGATCACCAGCTTTTCCTAAAATTTCAACAATCTCTCCGGCTGGTAGCTTCTGCAATTCTCTATTTCCCCAATTGGTTACTTGCAGTACTACTTTCATATCTTTCGTATCTTTTAACGGTACATCTTTTTTATTGATCATGAAATTTGTATGGATCCTGGAATTATCCGGGATCAGAAAATATTGACCTCGATAATCCTGAACTTTGCCAACAATCTGTTCACGAGCACGTTCAACAATTCGCGTGATTATGCCAAATTGCTTACCCTGTCTGCCATAACGAACTTCCACTTCTACTTTATCTTTGTGATAGGCATTAAGCGTATCTTCAGCCGACACAAACACATCAACAGAATCGGTGATAACAAAGGCATAAGTTTTATTGCGTGCCAGAGATGTAGAATCAAATGTACCCTGAAGCACTTTGTGATGTGAATTCCCATTATTAGAGCTTGGAGAATTACCCATTTTTCTGGCTTTTCTCGCTCTCTTACTCTCGGTGTTCTTGTAGCTGTAAGTTCTGCCTTTTACCGCTATTTTTTCTTCTTTGGCTAAGGCAAACAATGTATCTATCAAGTCTTTATGTTTGTGTTTTTTAAGTCGAATATCACGAGCTATATCTTTGATCTTGAAATGCTGATCTCGATTAGCTGAAAGCAGACTTTTTACTTTGTAGGCAATTTTACTATCGAACATAATTTTCCTTTTGTATGCAGATATTTATGTTGGAGAATATGATGCTGTACCTCGACGTTGTGCGTCGAGGAACGTAAATAGTTCTTCAACGACGTAAACGTCCTTATACTACGCTTTATTCCCAATTTTTTCTTCCAGGATTTCTAATAATCTTTTTTTCTCAAGTTGATTTCTGGTGAACCGAATGTTCAAACCTCTAAAAGAATCAAGACGACGCGGCATCTTAAATGTGGAGAGCATTACACCTTTTTTATCGAAATAATAGCAGCCATAATCGGAATATTTTTTCTCAACTTTTATTACCCAATAATAAACAATGATTTTATCTTCATAGAATTCATAAGTTGTCGCAATGAAATATGGCGTAAAACTAAGAACAAATATACCAACGAACAGATAATAAAAAAGCGGCATTTCCCAATCTATAACAGCAATACGCCACAAACTGAAGGCAATAATTGCAATGAAAGCTATCAATATTGTTGAACTGA
>QMNP01000215.1 GCA_003647825.1 Candidatus Cloacimonadota bacterium | reverse complement strand
TTAAGTAACGAATATATGATTTGTAGATTGCATGAAAAAGTTTGACAGGAAGTGAAATGATAGCATTTTTTAGAAGGAAATATAAATTTGAAGAATATTTAAGTTGGAAATTGAATTGAGTAAGAAATGAAAGAAGAAATTAAAGTCATAGAATTATCAAATCAAACAAGGAACTGTAAAAGGTGCTCGTATTTTAAAGGATATTCGAAAAAGCAAAATGAATTCAATTTTTGTGAGAAATATATGAAAAGTATATCGGATATTAAGAACTGCTACAAAGTTGTGAGACATGGAGGACATACAAAATCACAACTACAATATGAGAATTTAAAAGAGAACAGAATTCCAACTTATAGTGAAAAGTTAGCTGAAGGTTTTGATATGCTATCAGATAACTATAGTGAAGAAGATAAATACTAAATTACGATAAACCTGTAATTGCAAGATAAATAAGCAAAGCAGTTCTAGCGAAATCAAAAAACCATTTTAGCCATTTGGCGTTTACGCCTGTGGTTTCATGAAATACTAAATGTCGCTCTAATTTCAGAGTTATTTGTTCAAGCTTTTCTGCCAGGGATTTAATATCATCCAGGATTCTATCTAGTTCGTCCATAGGTAAACCTCTGTTTATAACACTTTCATTATAATATTGAAATTCTGAAGTCCATTTCTTCACAAGCTACGCTATGAACTCCAGTCTTTCAAGAGTAGCCGTTGACCGAAGTCAACGTTGAAATGTTGAAAGAGTAGCCACTGGCTTTCACCAGTGGCGTACATGGAATAAAGGTTCAATTTGATCTACAATCTGTTGAATTTCAATCTGTTGAATTACAGATTGTTAACCGGATACATCAAGCTCGCTGGCCAGATCTGTGGAAACAAAGCCCAGGATCGGCATTCCTGCATTTGTGATGAGATAGTAGGTAGTATCGGAATCACCATCTAACAAACCTGTACCGAAATTGGCTGCGGTGAGGGTTGAAATATCAAATGAATTAGCATCTGCTGCAGCGAAGCAAGCTTTGACAAAGAGAGCATACTTTGTTACCGGGAGTTCATGATCATCAACAATCTGCTGATTGTACTGCTTGGAGTAATTTTCCAGATCGGTGATAAAAGCAGAATCAGCCAAACGATATGTTGCTACAATAGCTGCAAGCTTGGCTTTAAAAGCATCCTGCTGAGCAACATTGTCTGGCCTTACATAACTGCGAGCGTGAGTAATGGTTTTACCTTCCCTGTGATTCATAACAAGACGACTTTTTGGAAAGCGACCACTCATACCTTGAATGGTGGGATCTGTTACGACTTTCATTGGGTACCTCCTTTTAGTTTTTTGCTTTATTAATCAACCCTCGTCCTTCGATAAACTCAGGATGACACAAGCTCGGATTGATTTACTTTCATTTTTTCTTTTCGACAGTGACGGCTATGATAGAACTTACAGAGCTGACGTTACCGGCATCATCGTAAGATATTGTGTAGTAGTAAAATTCACCAGCTTCATTCATTGTGATGCTGATTGAATAATCATCCTTATCCAATTCGTAATCTGTACTGATAACCGGATCATTGATGAGATCGGGTAATGATCCAATCTTCTGTCTAAGCTCTACACGATGGATAGCCATTGGAAACCCCCCTTAATCCCCCTTACAAAGTGGGACTTTGATTCTTCTATTCAGTAGCAGAGCCCGTAATGGTGACAGTTTGTTTAACGAAAACTGAACCATCATCAACAGTAATAGTAGGTGCATTTGGAGCTGAAGAATCTACAACGATATGAAGTTCTGCACCATAACTTGAAGCATCATCTTGAGAATCAACCCAGATAGCTTTGAAATAATGGTCACCTTCAGCCAGTTCTGATACGAATTGATGAATAGAACTGAAAGAATCGTTACCATCACGAGTTATTGATGTGAGATCAGCAATCTTGGCATATGTACCTTCGCCTACTTTATGCCATAACTCCAGCTTTTGGACACTGGATAAAGCAACCTGAGAACAACCGGTGGGAATTGGCAGAGTGATTTTAACTGCAATTCGCGGTGTGGTATCATTAGTTAGGTTATCTGTGGATGACTTGCCAGTATCATCGAGCAAATCACACAGCGGCGTATTATTGCAACCGGCATAATAGTTAATAGTGGAGCCAAAGCCAGAAAGGTTTCCAGCATCATCTTGAGACTTTCCTTTGATGTCTAAACTACCTACACCTTGATCAACTATAGTAGAAAAAGTGCTTCCGGTGACATCAGCATCTTTGATAAATGTACCGTTGTCTTTGTAGAGTTTAACAAGTTCAATAGCCATTGTATTTACCTCTTATAATTATTTCTGCTAAGCAGATTTAAATTTGTCATGTTGCGGTACCAGCGAAGATGATAGCTTCTGAAACAAAAACCATACCTTCGGGATAATCGAATACAGGAACCATGTAATTCACTAATTCGAACATATCATCGAAGAAACGTTCGATATCGTAAGATTCTGAGACCATTCTGATATTTATTGAGTGAATGAGTGCTGTATCTTTATAACACGTAATGGAAAGATCACCGGTGTCGGGAATCGTAAGTATAAAAGATTGCCGAGGATCTAAAATGCCTTTATAAATTGGTTCTGTTTGATCGCTACGATAAATGGTGTAAGTTGCCTGGTGTGTGATATTGAGATATTGGGTTTTGATAAATACTTCCGGGACTATAAAGAGATAGATCGTATCGAGATAAACAGCTTTGATGAAATCAGAGTAACATGTATCAACAGAAGGATTGAAGTGTCTCATTGCATATCTCATAACTGCACGTGCTCGTATGCGAAGTGCTGTAGCTACCTCGTTGTGATCGTAAGTATGTTTTTTAACAATCTTGATCTGCTGAGATCCACCTACCGAAGTTTGAAAAACCCAATTCTCAATTCGGCCGTGCAAAGTTGCAAATTCCATGATAGGATTGATATCTTCGATCTTGAGTTTAGCTGGCATTATTCACATCCGGATTATTATAATAATCGACTGATCGGCTAAAAGCATAACTGAGAAAATAACTGATCAATGCATTACGATTTAAAATAACCTGCAGGTAATTCATCGATTTGAGGTTCTTATGCTGTAGGATAGCTTCTCGGAGCATGAACATTTCGATCTCGTGATCTGGAAGAACGTTGATATAAAATAAGCTGAAGAGCTTGAGATTGTTGCGGATGGTAGATTCCAGGATTTTGTGTTGTCGGGATGTGAAGATCTTCTGATCTTTAATCTTTGTATGGATGTAGCAGTATTTGTCCTGGATCTTTCGGATTGGATGAGATTTCTTTATCATGAGTGCCAGTTGTTCATCTGAGAAATCTGTAATGCTTCTCGTTATGAATTCATGAGTTGATAAATAAACGCTTTTACGGTTCTGAAATCTATCCGAAATATTGTTTATAATTTTCATAAATGAAATCTCAATTCAAATTGTTCGTAAATCTTTAAATTCAGAAAGTTTTCACAAACTTTGAAAAGCCTTCAAGCCGACTACGGTCTTCCTCTATTCCAATGCTATAGAAAAGTAGTGCTAACATGCTGTCAAGTAGTTATTTACGTCATGTTTCCGACTTTCACGTTTACAATTTCATAAAATTAACCTACTTTTTCACGTTTACTATCTGAAAGTGTGAAAGTAAATTTTGAGCTGAAAAATCCACTAAGTGTGAAAGTATTTGACAGATTTTTTTTTGTTTTAAAAATCTGTAATGTGGAATTAAGAATATTTCAATAAAAACGTGACAGCAAGCATCTCTAAACCTCTAGTATATCAAGGGTTTACGTAAAATGTACATTATGTAAACTTGCGATAATATATTTAAAGCTCTCTCTCGTATAATTTTAAAATTTGGCAGACATCTTCTGTTGTTCGTAATTTCTGAAATATGTAAATCGCGAGATTACAGCGTTCCTGTTATAAGGTTTTTGTATATCATTAATTTAAATATTACAGATATTTTAAAAGTGATATATAAAATTTGCATTAT
>QMNP01000214.1 GCA_003647825.1 Candidatus Cloacimonadota bacterium | reverse complement strand
ATATTGTATGATACTTCACCAACATCAGGAATTGCGATGAGGCGAGTGAAACGTGGTAAATTAGGTTTTCCTTCTGCTATGAACCTACCTTCATTTTCATAACTGATCTTGCTGAATTCTTCTTCGTTTCCTGTTACCGTTTCCAGTTCATAACCATTCAATGTAAACTGAATCGATGTTTGTGAACGGGAAAGTGAATTGTGTTCGAATAATCGAGTATTATTTTCTACTTCTACCCAAGCTGCGGAAAGGGATAGAACCAAGAAAATAAGCGATAATGAAAGTATTGATCTTTTCATTTTTTCTCCTTATTTTATCAAGATTTATCCGCCATTATTTTAGGAGGATCATCTTCTTGGTTTGTTCAAAACTATCTGATTTTAATTTGTAGAAATAAATTCCGCTTGAGACATTTCTACCACTTTCATTTTTTCCATTCCAAACTACAGTATGAACACCAGCATTCTTTTCTCTATCTACTAATTTCTTAACAAGCTGACCTTTGAGGTTGTAGATATTGAACGAAACCTTAGAATTCTCTTTGAGAGAATAACTTATTGTAGTCGTCGGATTGAAAGGATTTGGATAATTACGGGAAAGTGTGGTTATAGCCGGAACAATTGTTTCCTCATCTTCCGAAACCGGCTGATATGTTAATTCAAAATCAATTATTTCTGTTTGATTTGGCGCTATTACAACATCGATTTCCATCATCGTTTCATAACTTTCCAAACTTGCTACAACATCATAAGTTCCGACAGCAAGCGGTAGATAATAATCTCCAGAAGCATTTGGTGAAGCGGAATAATTTCCACCAGTAACAATTACATCTTCTACATTGCCGGTTCCACCATCCAGAGAAATTTCACCTTCAATAAAACCAAAATAAGTAATTTGTTCACCTGCTAAATGTATATTATCGATACACCATCTACGAATACGTTCAGATATCCCATCAAATACAAAGGCAAATTGGAAATTGTCGGACCCGACATCGGGAGTAGAAACTGTAACCTGAATTAGTTCATCATAAAATGGAGCTGTCGGAGGGATCGCTTCCCAAGCAGTATTCCAGGTGTCACCACCATCGGAAGTTGTCCTTACACTTACGGAATAGTCATTTACTGAAACAGTACGTAAATATTGGCGAAATTCCAAGTCAATAGAAGTTGAACCGGTAGTATTTATTACGGGTGAGACTAATCTGGAAACTCCAACGAAGTATGGAGAGGATAATAATCTTGATTCCGGAGCTATACCGCCTGCTTCATTTGACGGATATCCTGTCCAATTGTTCGGATTTAATCCTGTCCTTGTCCAACCGGCAGGAGGATAGCCTGCTGAGAAATCCTCTTCTAAATTAACAGAAGCCTGTGATATTAACAGGTTAAGAGTTCCTTCGGCATGATAACTTATGTCACCGTTCATTTCCCAATCAATAGAAGCTATGTGACCAATTGGTGTAGTACTTGCAGCAGTTACATTGAATATGCAAGTAGAAATATTACCGGCATTCAATAAAGTAAATGTATGTGCCTGTGTATTCAATGTAATGTACGGATCGGATTCAAAAAGCTCTGTTAGTACATTTGCGGCATCAGCTCCACCACTATTCATGAATGACACATAAATATCAGCAGTTTCATCAGGATCAAGTACATTGTTCAATCCATCATCTATAAATACTGAATAAAACTCAATAACCGGTGCATTTAACTCGAGTGTGAAATAGAGTTCCCAATTATCTTCATTACTTGTCACATTTACTGTGAATGAAGCAGTATGTCCATCAGGGCAATTATCGGCTATGGTTACTTCATAATCCGTTTGCGCATTGGAAGAACCACCACTGGGAATATTGTTGTAATTGGAACTTGCCTGAGTTATTGTTACATAATCATCATCAGTTGATATGGTAGCAGATACATCTGTTGCTTCGATCGTTCCCACATTTTGCAGCCTTACATTCAAACCGAGAGTTTCTCCAAAATCAGGAAGGTTATTATTATTGCCGGCAGAATCATCTATCTCTACTGAATCTAAAATAACATAAGCCTGATATTCAACTACGATCTCACCGGAATGCCTGTTTTTGTTATGCCCGATAATTGAAACAGAAATAGTTTCCGTAACTGCAATGGGTTCGAAAGTGGTAGCTGTAACATTTCCATTTACATCTGCCACACCATTTCCTATCAGTTCATTATTCTGTATAAGTGCAACCCTGGCATAAGGTGCATCTGTTTGGAATTGAATATTACTTACTCCAACCGCAATGCTCGGATTATAAATTGCTGTCATATCCTGGGGAACTGCTGTCCTCACATCAAGTGATGGATCACCCAAAACATTTACTTCATAATATCCCCACCGAAAAGTAGCATCGCTGCATTGGGGAGCTCCATCTTCCTTGGAATCGGCATTCATCATACCAACTGTGTAAATATCTTCTCCAAATGTTGCGTCAAAAAATTGACGATCGAAAAATTGAGAGCAAGCATTTGTTCCACCCGGCTGATACCAGCCATAGCGTGAATTTCCCACATAAACTACACACCCGTTATCGATTGTTGTAAATTTTTCGGCAATACAATCTTCATCGATCGCAGCCGGAAGGCAACCTTGAGAATAGATAATAAAGAAATTGTGATTTGTTCCGTTTGCAGTAATATTTGTATTATTTACGGATGACATATCCATCTTCATATTGTAATCGATATGGGAATGTCCTAAATGATTCAAAATGTTCAAGCCGCTATTCATCAGATCCAGCAACTGGTTTTCATTCCAATTTAAATCTCTGTCATAGAGTGTTTCAATGTTCATATTTGAATCGATTCCTTCAGTATAGTATCCGTTAAAACTACCACCGGTAATTATTTCATCTTTGTAATCTCCGCCGTAAGTTTGATTATCCATTTCTTCTCCGACCATAAGAGCTTTGTCCAAATCACCGATCACAGGATTATCCTGATACATTATTTGTTTATTGAGTGCTGCAATCAGTTCGGTGGTTGTATCTGCAGAGATTCTTCCCACATATACTTCACCGAGATAATCCGCTTCGCTTGCTTCTCCCCATTTGTTATTATTATTTACATTCCAGTCCGGTCCGGTTCCGGTTCCTACTCTATCCAAAGCAGCATAATAAAGATCGGAAGGGATTCCATAATCTTCAAAAAAATTATTGACCCAGAAACCACGATGAGGAACGACATTCACATCACCACCAAGAAGCACATATTCTGCACCCATATTTTGGTAAGCATCGATGATAAAGTTTCTGATCTTTTCTTGATTGTCGGTTCCGGTATATTCACTATAAATATCATTAGTTGTTTTTAAAAAAACATTAAATCCCTGTTCGAGTTTAAAGGAAACAAAATCATTAAAGGAATTACTGTAAGAATCGCTGGTGATGATGATATAATCAAATGTTTCATTTCGTAACTCAACCGGTTGCGGGTAGTTGGAAAGATATTCCGGATTACTGACTATGTTTTCAATTCGCTTTATGGTCATAGCCTCACTGCGATAGAAACTATTGAAAGCTCTCTGTGACGCTGAGGTGATTTCGGTTTCCAGTAAAATCGTTATATTTGTGGAATATTGGATTTTCTTAGTTACGGGATTATATTGAATAGGATAGATATTGAACATTGCGATCGAGTGTCCTCTGAAATACTGAGTATTTGTGTCTACAATCTGCTTTTGCGGGAAAAATTCATTGCTGTTATATATCGCACTGTTTGGTTCATTGAATTCTATCTCTCCCTGAAAGCTCATTGGTAATAACGCTTGGAAAGGTATAACATCGAATTCACCTTCTATAATAGAGTTTTCTTGTTGAACTATTTTTATTGATTTAATGCTTTCTCCGGCAGGTAATAAAATTTGAATTCCCTTGCTTGGAATTTCGGGATATCCGGGTTTCACGATACTGAACATATCATCTGATATAATTCTCTGATATTGTCCCGCATTTTCGATCTTAGGGGTTTGAAAAGTTAATTGCTTTTCTATTAT
>QMNP01000213.1 GCA_003647825.1 Candidatus Cloacimonadota bacterium | reverse complement strand
TATTCTACAAATGAATGTATAGAAAGAAACCTTTCGTACCAAGCACCCGTTAAAGCCCGAATGCGTCTCATCATTTATGATGAAGAAATTTTAAAAGATACCGGTGAGAAAAGAGTTAAAAGTACTATTGAACAGGATGTATTCCTGGGTGAAGTTCCTTTAGTAACTAATCAAGGAACATTCATAATTAACGGTGCAGAACGTGTTATTATCAGTCAGTTACATCGTTCTCCCGGAATCTTCTACTCTGAAGCTAAACACGCAAGTGGAAAAACACTATACTCTGCTAAACTTATACCTTACACTGGATCTTGGTTGGAATTTAATATGGACAGCTATGATGCTATGTTCGTATTAATTGATAAAAGACGTAAACTTCCTGCATCTATATTGCTAAGAGCAATAGGTCTTTCTACTAATGATGATCTCAGAAATTATTTTTATCAAAGTGAAGACATCAAAGTAGCTGATGCTAAAGAAAGATTTTTTGCCAGTGATATAATGGACAAAGAAACTGGTGAAATCGTATTTGATGCTGGCTCTGAAATTGATGAAGAAGTGATAGAAAAACTTACTGAAGCCGGTATAAAAAAGATCACCGTTATTAAACCGGAATCTGAAATCACCAGGAAAATCCTGGAGCAGACTATTGCTAAAGATCAGACAACAAATCAGGAAGAAGCTCTTAAGAAAATTTATACTTTGATCAGGCCAGGTGAAGAGCCTACATTCGAAGCTGCTCTTGAGCTGTTCAATCGAATGTTCTTTAATGAAAGAAGATATAATCTTGGTAAAGTAGGAAGGCATAAACTTAATACCAGACTTGGTTTGGATATAGATCCTTCCATTCATATTTTAACTAAAGAAGATTTTATCGCAATTATTGAAAAATTAATCGCAGTTTATAGAGATGAAGATACAATCGATGATATTGACCATCTTGCCAACAGAAGAGTTCGTACTGTTGGTGAACTTTTAGAAGAACAGTTTAATATTGGTCTTTCTCGTGTGGCAAGAACATGTGTAGAAAGAATGTCTATTGCTAATGCAGATGAAGTTACGATTCATGATCTGATCAATAGCAACGCTCTTATTGCTGTTGTTCAAGCATTTTTCTTAACTGGTCAGCTATCTCAGTTCATGGAACAGACTAATCCTCTTACTGCTGTAACTCACAAACGTCGATTATCTGCTCTCGGACCAGGTGGTCTCACACGTGAACGTGCCGGATTTGAAGTACGTGATGTTCATTATTCTCATTATGGACGTATCTGCCCTATTGAAACTCCTGAAGGTCCTAACATTGGATTGATATCCTCACCTGCAATGTTCTCTAAAGTTAATGAACTTGGTTTCCTGGAAACTCCATACATAAAAGTAAAGGATGGCAAGATTACGAAAGAGGTAGAATATCTTGATTCATTCCAGGAAGAAAGCAGCATTATTGCTCAGGCTAACATAAATTACGACGAGAAGATGAAGATTACTGATAAATTTGTATTTGCTCGTCGCAGAGGTGAATTCGAACAGGTTCAACCGGAATCTGTTCAATATATGGATGTGTCACCACAGCAGATCGTTTCTGTTTCTGCTGCAATGATCCCATTCCTGGAACATGATGATGCTAACCGAGCACTAATGGGCTCTAACATGCAGCGTCAGGCTGTGCCGCTTATCAGCCCGGAAGTTCCAATGGTCGGAACTGGCATGGAAGGTATTATTGCTGCTGACAGTGGTGTTGTAGCTGTTGCTCCTTACGATGGAAAAGTAACCAAAGTAACAAGTTCATACATCGATATTAAAAGAAAGAATCCGGATGACAGCATATTAGATATGGGAACTCAAAACAGAGTTTATCTGAAGAAATTTGAGCGTTCAAATCAGGATACATGTGTAAGTCAGCGTCCTACAGTGAAGAAAGGTGACAAGGTTAAAAAAGGTGATCTTCTGTCTGACGGCCCCTCTATTAACGAAGGCAGACTGGCACTTGGTCGCAATATGCTTGTGGCTTTCATGCCCTGGTATGGTTTTAATTATGAGGATGCTATCATTCTTAGCGAAAATGTAGCCCGTGAAGACATGCTTACTTCAGTTTATATCGAAGAACATGAAATTCTGGTTCGAAACATGAAAAATGGCAAGGAAGAACTTGCTTACGATATTCCCAACGTACCAACAAAATCTTTGAGAAATCTGGATAAAACAGGTATAATCAGAGTTGGTTCTGTTGTAAAAGCTGGTGATATCATTGTTGGTAAGATCACTCCTAAAAACGTAGATATCGATCCTTCCCCAGAAGAAAATCTGATGCGTGCCCTATTTGGAGATCGTGCTGGTGACTTCACGAACAGTTCTCTTAAAGCTAAACCGGGAATGGAAGGTGTGGTTATCGATGTAAAAGTTTTCTCCCGTTTAGAAGGCATCGATGAAATCGAAGAGCAGGAAAGAAAACAAGAAGAACTCAACCGTATCAAGCAAGAAAGAGCTGATCGCCGTAAACGAATCGAAGAATTCCTGAAAAACAAATTTGAAAAAATTCTGCTCGGACAGGTAGCAAAGAATATCGTAGATGAAAAAACTAATATGTTCTTTATTCCTTCCGGTAAGAAAATAACTCAAGCAGATTTGAAGAAAATCAATTTCAAACGTCTTAACCTTGATTATGATCTTATTGATGATTTTGAATTGAATCAGGAAATCTATAATAATATTATTCTTAAAACTAAATTAGCTGAAGAAGAAAGTACAAACATCTACAAAAAAGCTCAGGAAAGGCTTAAACACGGTGATGAACTTCCTTATGGCGTACGTAAAATGGTGAAAGTATATATCGCTAAAAAACGTAAAATAGCTGTTGGTGATAAAATGGCTGGACGTCATGGAAACAAGGGTGTTATCTCACGTATCAGCCCTATTGAAGATATGCCGTTCATGGAAAATGGTGAACCTGTTGATATTATCTTAAATCCACTTGGTGTACCTTCTCGTATGAACATCGGACAGATCATGGAAACTCATCTGGGAATGGCAGCTAAAATTCTTGGTTTGAATGTAGAAACTCCAGTGTTCGATGGCGCCACTCTGGCAGATATCGCCTCTGAAATGAAAAAAGCAAAACTTCCTTTAGACGGAAAGCAATTATTATATGATGGCAAAACTGGTGAACCTTTCAAAAACAGAGTTACTGTTGGTGTAATGTATATGCTTAAACTTAATCACCTGGTTGCCGATAAAATGCATGCTAGATCTACAGGTCCTTATTCACTCATCACTCAACAACCATTAGGTGGAAAAGCTCAACATGGTGGTCAGAGATTAGGAGAAATGGAAGTTTGGGCTCTGGAAGCTTATGGTGCTTCTAGATTATTAGAAGAAATGTTAACTGTAAAAAGTGATGATGTTGATGGTAGAACTAATGCCTTCAAAGCTATAACAAGTGGACAAAATCCACCAAAACCAGGCATTCCAGAATCATTTAACGTGCTGGTTAGTGAACTTAAATCACTTTGCTTCGATATTGAATTCTTAGCAAACAAAGAGTGATAGCGGAGGTCTACAAGTGATAAGAGAAATTAAACGAGATAAAAGAATAGAAAACTACGATAAGGTTAGAATCAAGATTGCATCACCAGATGTCATTCGTGAATGGAGTTATGGTGAAGTAACAAAATCCGATACACTTAATTATCGTACTTTAAAGCCAGAAAAAGGCGGCCTTTTCTGCGAACGTATTTTTGGTCCTGAAAAGGATTACGAATGCAGTTGTGGAAAGTATAAGAAAAAGCGTTTCCAGAATACAGTTTGTGACCGTTGTGGAGTAGAAATTACTACATCCAGAGTTCGTCGTTCCCGCATGGGACATATCGAACTGGCAGTTCCAATTGCTCATATTTGGTTTGTAAAAAGCATGCCAAGTGTAATTGGTACTCTTCTGGATATGCCTGTTACAAAACTTGAAAGAATTCTTTACTATGAATCTTTCATCGTTTTGAATCCTGGTGACAGCGATTATGAAAAAACCGATCTG
>QMNP01000212.1 GCA_003647825.1 Candidatus Cloacimonadota bacterium | reverse complement strand
CTCTGTGTTGAAAACATACCAGATCAATCTTTTTATTGACTCGAATACTCCCTTACAGATTTTCAGAAAAAAATTAAGGAAAAGAAATGGCAGTAAAAGTTAGAAATAAAAAAATACAAAAAATTCAACGATCCAATTTCTGGGAAACAATTTTTGAGGGAAAGTTCAAGCATGTTATCTTCATTGCTTTGTTATTTATAATTTTATCAGCATCGTTTTTTAAGATCGCTTTCAAACATTATGTTCCTAAAGCTGGTGATACAATGCAGTGGCGAGCCTCGGCTGAACAATTGATACAGTATAATGAAACTCACAATGATCAGGCTTTATGGAATCCGGCAATATTCAGTGGGATGCCTAGTTATTTATCTTCATTCGCTTCCAAATATCCATTTATTAATACAATTACTAAACTCACCAATAAACTAATGAATTGGCGGATTTTGTTATTATTCACGATGGCATTGGGAGTTTATTTCTTTATGATCTTCCTGAAATTCGATCCCATTATTGCCTTTATCAGTGCTATTGCAATTGCTCTTTCCTGTCACTTCATCGGTCTCATTGAAATTGGACATAACTCTAAATTCAAGGCGGTAATTTATCTGCCCTGGATCATGTTTACAGTTCATTATCTAAAGGAACGTCGCAGCTTGCTGGCATTAGGTTTAGCGGCTCTCATGCTTATCGGACAACTGCGCGAGAATCACCCGCAGATCTCTTATTATACAGCTATTATGCTGATCATCTACTGGATTTTCCAATTTGTGTGGGCCTACAAAGAAAAAGACTTAAAGAACTTTGCAATTTTCACGGGAATGCTTCTTACGGTTGCCATCATTTCGATTATGGCTGTTGCACAACCTTATTTTTCTACAATAGAATATGGTGAATACACAATTCGCGGCGGGGCAGAAGGTTTAGAAACCGGTTATGCCACCAGCTGGTCATTTCATCCGCTGGAAATCCTTACTTTTATCAATCCCAGTTTTTACGGTGGAGTTTCACCCTACTATTGGGGTTGGATGCCGTTTACCCAGACTTCCATGTACATGGGAATTATCATTTTCTTCCTGGCGGTTGTTGCCGTTGTTATAGATCGCAGTAAGTTCGTAAAAATCCTGGGAACAGTGTCTCTGGTTGCCCTTTTTATGTCATTTGGAAGACATTTACCCTTCCTTTCCAATTTGCTGTTAAATTACCTTCCAGGTTTTAATAAATTCAGAGTGCCGGCAATGATTTTAGTTATTGTACAATTCTCTGCTGTTATTTTAGCAGGATTTGGACTTCGTGCTATTATTGAAAAACGAAATGATCCTAAAAGTAAATTCTTCCCCAATCTGCAAAAAACTCTTTATGCCTTTTTGATCATTTTTGTGTTGTTCTTTATTTTACAAAATAACCTGCAGAAAAATGGTTTTGTGAAAGATGGGGATGCTTCCCGCTATAGTGCTCAGCAACTCAAACAATTAAAGGCTGTAAGAGCGGAAAAAATGCAGACGGATGGCATCCAAACCGGATTGATGCTGTTGGTTGTGATGGGGCTTACACTATTGTATGGAAATAAAAAGTTAGGAAAATATCCCTATCTGCTTCTTGTAATGATCATCGTGATTCTCGATCTTTCACTCGTGGATAAACGATTTCTGCAAGACATAACTCCACAAAAAGTTATTGATAAAACATATTCCAAAACCCAGGCAGATGCTTTCTTGGAAAAAGATAAAGAGGTATTTAGAATTTACCCTTTAGCTCGTGAATTCGGCCAGAATCAATGGGCCTATTTCAATCAAACCATCGGGGGTTATCACGGAGCAAAGCTCAAGCGCTATCAGGAGATAATTGATAATTGTTTGAATTACGAATTCCAGAATCGTATTCCCATCAACTGGAATATTGTAAATATGCTGAATGCAAAATATGTTATCTTTCCGGATCAGCTTCCTTTGGAAAACCTGGAATACGCTTTTTATGACAGAAAACAGAAACAAACGATCTATAAAAATACAACCTATCTGCCGAGAGCCTGGTTTGTGAATAATGTTGAAAAGATCGAAAAAAAAGAAGATATCTGGAAAAGACTGAATCAGCAGCAATTTGATCCTGCTACAATGGCGATCGTTGAGAAAGATGTTCCTGCTGTAAAAAGTCCGGGAAACTCATCAGTCTCTCTCACAGATTTCGGACTTCATAATCTAAACTTTGATGTAAAAACAGATAGCACAGCTTTCCTTACAATAAGCGAAGTATATTATCCTGCCGGTTGGAAGGCTTATGTAGATGGAAAAGAAACCGAGATCTTTGCAACTAACTACATTTTACGCGGCATCGTTGTTCCTGCTGGTGAACACAAAATCGAGATGATTTTTGCTCCGCCAGTTTATAAATTGAGTTTGAAATTGAGTTTGATCGGATCTCTTTTAACTATCATTTTTATAATAATTGGTTTAATATTCTATATAAAGCAGAATTACAAAGGCGAAATAATTTATGTTCTCAAAAAATGAATTACCTGCGGATGAAAACCATTTAGAGCCTGGATTGTACATTGTAGCAACTCCAATTGGCAATGCTGATGATATTACTCTGCGAGCCTTGAATGTTTTAAAATCGGTTGATTTTGTGATCTGTGAAGAGTACAAAGTCGGCAGCCGATTATTAAAAAACTATGATATCAAGAAACCACTGGAACTGTTGAATGAACATAACGAAAAAGAGCAGAGCGAAAAACTTTTGAATCGTTTATTAATAAAAGGAGAATCTGCTGCGCTTATCAGTGATGCCGGCACTCCTCTATTTGCCGACCCCGGCAATGACCTGGTCAGGCAATGTCATCAAAACGGAATTCTAGTTGTTCCAGTGCCAGGTGCTTCGTCTATTATGTCTGCTTTAATGTCAGCAGGACTGGTCTCGGATAAATTTTTATATTATGGATTTTTACCGGCCAATAAAGACGAACGACGAGATGAAATTAAGAAAATCCCGAATAATTTAAATATCGTTTTACTGGAAGCTCCTTATCGTTTAAAGCAGTTATTACGGGATCTGCGAAAAGGTTTGGGAGATAATCGAAATGCGATAATTGCCTACAAACTTACTCAGCCTCAGGAGAAGATATTCTGGGGAACATTGAAAGAATTAGCATTGATTACAGAAACTCTACCCAAAGGTGAATTTGTACTTATCCTGAAGAAACTGGAAACAAGATGGAAGAGAAAATAGTTCCACTCTAACCCTCCCTAAAGGAAAGGCAACCGATCAGCTCGAAAGAGTACACTTTTTCTTCTTGTCTGGAGAAGGTAGCTGAGTTAAATGAAGTATGAAAAGGTAAGTATTCTAAGTATAACAAAAATTTGTAGAGAATTAAGAAAAAATTCAACTCCTGCGGAGAAAGTTTTTTGGGAGAAAGTAAGAGCTCATAGATTCATGGGATTGAAGTTCAAAAGACAGGAACCTATCATCTTTGAATATGACAATTCAAAACATTTTTTTGTTGCTGATTTCCTTTGTTTAAACAACAAACTTATTATTGAAGTTGATGGTAAAATTCACGATTATCAAAAAAATCATGACAAAATCAGAGATAACATTTTAACTACTCTAGGTTATGAAGTGATCAGAATAAAGAATGAAGAAGTTTTGAATGATGTTAATTTGGTAATGATTAAATTGAAAAAGAAAATTGATGAGATGGGAAAGCCTTGCTTCTCCCCAACCCTCTCCATGGAGAGGGAGTAGATATTGATAAAATTACATGAACTTTTCCTTCTCCAGCGGAGAAGGTGGCTAAGTGAAACGAAGCCGGATGAGGCAAAGGATAAAGCATGAACAATAAATGGTTTTTCATTGCAAATGCAACAGCCGGTAGAGGTAAAACCGGACGTAAGATCAGTAAGCTGATCCATTCACTAAACGAACATAAATTTGAATTCGAAATTGAATTGACCAAAACTCCTCTACATGCAACAGAACTTGCTAAAAATGCAATAGAAAATGGTTTTGCGAAAATTGTGGTCGTTGGTGGTGACGG
>QMNP01000211.1 GCA_003647825.1 Candidatus Cloacimonadota bacterium | reverse complement strand
CGAAAGTATGTCGATTTTGATCAGAATTAATAATTTATTTAGGGTTATAAACCAAATTATCTATGCAAGAGCTATGATAATTTTTCCGCGCCGCCCTCCTTGTAATTTTTTTTATCTGTTTAAATCTCGATAATGAAAAGCCATATTTTATTAGATAAAACAATGGTTGAAATCAAGAGATAATGGATATTTTTCCTTAAAAACTGTATAATAAATTATACCTGAAAAAAATGTGCATACGCAGGACACGAGCGTGGGGATCAAACGCGAAATCTAAAATAAAATTGGTGCCTTAATGGCAATAAAAAAATAAAAATCCCGGAGGAATTTAATATTAATAGCTGTAGGTGAAACCTACGAATAAAGAAAAAATATGAATTATTCAAAATTTGGTAAAACAGAACTGGAAGTTTCACGCTTTGGCATGGGATGTATGCGCCTTCCTCAACTACCTGACAAAAGTGGAATTGATGAAACTGAAGCCATCCGCATGATTAGATACGCCGTTGATAACGGAGTGAATTACTTCGACACAGCATGCGTCTACACTGGCAGTGAAGAACTCCTTGGCAAGGCGATGAAAGACGGTTACAGGGAAAAAGCTGTAATCGTTACGAAAATGTTTGACACCCAATATGACACGCCCGAAAAATGTCTTGACGAACAACTATCCAGGTTACAAATGGATGAAATTGATATTTATTTGTTTCACGGCCTGGGGATGAGAAATTGGCAGCGAGTCAAAGATCTTGATCTGATCAGTTTCATGGAAAAAATGAAACAAAAGGGCAAAATCCGACACTTCGGTTTCTCGTTTCATGGCGGCATCGACTTGTTCAGAGAGATTGTGGATGCATACGATTGGGCAATGTGCATGATTGAAATTAACTATCTTGATGAGCACTACCCGGTCGGAGTGGAGGGACTCCGCTACGCAGCCGGGAAAGGTTTGCCCGTGACGGTTATGGAGCCGCTCAAAGGAGGGTTGCTGACGAAACATGTTCCCGATGATGTCCGGACTGTTTTCGACAAATCCTCTGTAAACTGGACACCCGCCGAATGGGGATTGCGGTGGGTGGCGGATTTTCCGGAAGTGTCGGTCGTTCTGAGCGGTGTCAGCACAATGGAACAGTTGAAGGAAAATATAAAAATATTTGACCAAATTACCACGGGATGCCTTTCGTCAGATCAAAAAGAAACCCTTCGGCATGCACAAAAACTGTACCACTCGAAAATCAAGGTCAGATGCACATCCTGTGGCTACTGTCTGCCCTGTCCGGCGAATGTAGAAATTCCCGCAATCTTCCGGTTTCGGAACCGCGTTTCCTTTGGCGATTCGGTAGAGAGAATGGGATATGTATACAGACAATTCTTTGTTGAAAAAGGCATGGGCGCCGACCAGTGCACCGAATGCGGAAAATGCGAAAAAGTCTGTCCGCAGCATCTCTCCATCATCGAAAAACTCAAAGAGGCACATGCGGTCCTCTGCCAAGAAAAATAAAACTCCGATTAGACAAAATAATGACCATGAGAATACATTTTAACAAATTTTTTATACAGAATGACTAAAAAAATTTTGTTATAATTATTTTACAGTTTTACATCTTTGTAAAAATTATTCTGCCACAAATTATTTTGCCATCAAAAATTAATAATTAAATATTTCAATAATTCAATAATTAAATGATTTTACACATATTTTCGCCATATTTCCTCTCATATCAATAAAAATCAAACTGTTTTAGACATTCTATTTTCAATGGTTTAATAATATAATAAATACTACTATTGTCAAATAAAAATTAATCATGTTCCCGAGGTGTGAATGGCATTAATCCAAAATTTATCACAACAAAAAAATGAAAACATTGTATAAAGAATTGACACCGCAGGAATTCAGAGAACGAATAAAAGATGAACATGAGTACAGAGTTACTTCGTTGCTGTCGAAAAATTAATAATAACCCAAACAGGAGAAAATTATGCAGTACAAAAAATTAGGAAAAACAAATATTGAAATTAGTCAAATCGGATTCGGATGCTGGCCTATCGGAGGAGGTTGGGGGGACGAAAACGATGAACGCGATATCCAGGCTCTTCATAACGCCTTCGATAAAGGTATTACTTTTTATGATACCGCTATGGGATATGGCGGAGGACGAAGCGAAGAAATTATCGGTAAAGCATTCAAAAAAATGCGGGATAAAGTTGTTATCGCAACAAAAGTCGGTCCGAAAGCAAATCCTATGCTTTCAGTCCATGAAGCTTATCCAGCCGAATGGATCATCAAATGCACGGAAGATTCATTAAAACGGCTCGGAACGGATTATCTTGACATGCAGCAAATTCATTGCTGGCGTGACCATTACACGGATTTCCCCGAATGGTATGAAGCAATGACAAAATTAAAAGAACAGGGTAAGATACGCGCTATTGGTGTTTCTGCTGAAGACTGGGAATGGGATGGCGCTTTAAGAATTGTTGAAAGCGATAAGATAGATTCCGTGCAATGTATTTATAATATCTTTGACCAACAACCAAAAGAAAAACTCTTTCCTGCAGCTATCAAGCATAAAGTGGGAATACTTGTGCGGGTTTCACTATTCGAAGGTTTGTTATCAGGAAAGATCAGACCGGGTCATACTTTTGTTGAAGGTGACTGGCGCGGAAAATTCTTTACAGAAGAACGCTTGCAGGAGGCATCTCCAAGACTTGACGCATTGGAAGAACTACTTGATGATGAAACCCCGACTTTGGCAGCCCTCGGTTTAAAATTCTGTTTAAGCCACGATGCCGTTTCAACCGTTCTTGTAGGAATGACAAATCCGAAACATGTGGACGCGAATTGCGAGGTTTCAAACGGAAAATATTTATCAGAGGAAAAACTTGCTAAATTGGCAAAACACGCCTGGAAACACAACTGGTCATATCCGTGGAATAAAAAATAAGAATGATAATAAAACAAAAACTTCCGTGAATTTTCGTGAATTCCGTGGAAAAAAAGGAGAACAATGTGTTCAAAAAAACAACACTACTTGCAATGGTCGTAGGTGCTACTTTCGCATTTAATACGAATGCCGCAGAGGAAGAAAAAAAGAGCTATGGAGAATGGGTTGATATTATAAAGAGAGAATATCAAGCAGGTTTAAAAGCCAATCCGGGATTAGAATCAATTGAAAAAGGAGCTGCACTTTATCAGAAAATCAGCATGGATGGTTGGTTTTTCCGCCCAGAAACAACTCATAAAAAAGAAATGCTTACAACCATAGGCAAAGGTTATTTGAAAGCATTTATGGATTTCAAGAATAGCAGTAAAGGAAAATCTTTATTTGAAAAGTATAAAAAAGATGGCGTTTTAGAACCCAAAGATCAGCCTTATTTCTTGATGATTAAAGCTCTTGTAGATCCTTATCCATACCATAAAGGGCATGGTGATAAAAAACTTTTGGGAAGGATTGTAAAATCATTGACTAAATTTGCAGAAAAAGCATATAAACATGAACCTGTTACAAGACACGAGATGGATAAATTTCGTGAATTTCTTGCTGTCTGTCCAAAAGGTGGAACCTCTGCACACTGGCCAGCAAAAGATTTTGCTTGGAGTAAAGAGTTAAGTGAAATATATAAATCACCTATTTCAATTCAAGGTAAAAAAGTCCCTGATTACAAATTTCATTATTATGAAACCTTAGCCAAACAAAGAGGATATACTAATCATGCTAATTACAAATTCTCTTTACATGCCTATTTTACTCCAATTGTCTTAGAATACATTAAGCGTCCCTTGGACAGTTATAAATACGAAATAAAAAATGGAAAACCAGAAATAACTCCCGATAATAGCGATTTTGATAATCTCAAAAAAGATGAATATTTTAGCGTTCATGAACAAGTGAAAAAAGGCAGACCCTTTTATTTTATGGAACATAACATAATAGATTCAACAGATTTTGTTCGTCGTGTTGGCTATCAAGAAGCTCTCTATTGGTTATTCAAAGATGATGTGGATTTCTTTCATGTGAGTCGTCTGGATT
>QMNP01000210.1 GCA_003647825.1 Candidatus Cloacimonadota bacterium | reverse complement strand
CTCGCTGTTGCTTACGAAGCAATCTCTATAAATAGTAATCAATTAGCAATATAGATTGCTTCAGCAGAAACTCTCTGATAGATGCTTCGCAAAGACAAAGTTTGTATTATGCAGAAGGCTTTAAACTTTAATTGTTTGAGGAGACAAAAAATGAGAAAATTATTTAATATTTTATTTATCATATTTCTTCTTTCCGGAACTCTGCTTTTTGCTGCAGATAAAATGAAAGTAGAAACACCCAAAATCGATCTCGATGCAAATGCTGGAAGCCACCCATATGGTGGTACAACAGATGATTTGTTTGATGCTCAATTCGCCTGGCTAATAGAAGACGGTGGTAGTGAAGCTGGTGTCGAAACAGATGGTAACTATGTTTATACAACTAAATATGATGGACCTGTATTCCGCAGATATGCGATGAATGGAGCTTTTATTGAAGAATTTTCAATAACAGGCTGTCCTGGTAGTATTCGTGATCTGGCATATGATGGTCAATATTTTTACGGTTCTGCTACAAGTACTACGGTATATCAAATGGATTTTGACAACGAGACTTTAATAAGTACAATTACAGCTCCTATAACTGTTCGTGGTATTGCCTATGATGCTATGAATGACGGTTTCTGGGCTAATAACTGGTCAGATCAGATCACACTTTTCGACCGTAACGGCAACACTCTTGATAGTTTCGCTTGTGGTACCTATGGTAGTTTTTATGGCTTTGCCTGGGAAAATATACTTAACGGTGGTCCTTATCTTTGGGGATATGCCCAAGATGGTCCCGGGAATAATCAACTGGTTCAATTTGATATTGCCACTGGTATGGAAACGGGTGTAACTTTCGATGTTGCTTCATATTTTACATTTGGTTTAGGACCTGCTGGTGGTCTTCTTATTAGCGATGCATTTATAGAGGGGAAGGTGACAATATGTGGTTTATCTCAAAGTGCATATATCTGGGGTCTTGAATTTGCCGATTATTCAGTTCCCTTCAATTCACCGGGATTACCCACGGATGTAGTAGTAACAGCTGCAGTAGGTGGTGTCCTAGAAGCTGCAATTGAGTGGACCTGCCCCGATATTCAAGCTGGTGGCGATCCCCTTAACGATCTTGATGAAATGAGAGTATATCGTGATGAAGAACTTATCTATACAGATTTCTCACCCACTATTGGAGGAGATGGTTCTTATACAGATACAGGTGTTCCAGGCGCAGATAATTACGCCTATAAAATTGTAGGTGTTAACTCAAATGGAGAAGGTATTCCGGCTATAATTTATGCATGGGTTGGTGAAGATGTGCCGGGTGCTGTTACTGATCTTATTTTAACTGATATAAGTGGTGATGAACTAATAGCACAATTAGATTGGACAAATCCGACAGCTGGGTACCACGGTGGTTATTATACAGGTCTTATCGGTTATAACATTGAACGCTCTGATGGAGAAACATTTAATATAACAGGTTCTACAACCACATGGCAGGATGATTCTATTGTTGATCCGGGATTATACATTTATACAGTAACACCTTATAATGCTTCCGGTTCAGGTCCATCTACCAATTCTCTTCAAGTAGGAATTGGTTATTCTGTTACACAAGTTGGCGTTGGTGAAGTTGGTAATTACCATATTCCAATGGATCTTTATATGATGGATAGTATGGTAGAAGTTATTTACTTACAGGAATGGTTGGATGCTTTCATGGTTATCAGTGCCGTATCTTTCCATGCTAATACAGTGAGTACAATGGCAGATGCCTGTAACTTTGAGGTTTGGTTGGGAGAAACAGCTGAAGATGATCTTAGTGCAGGTTGGATAGATGGTACAAATATGATACAGGTTTTTGATGGAACATTGAATATTCCTCCTGGAGATAACTGGGTTGCCATAGAACTGGATGAAAATTTTGTTTATGAAAATAATGGCAATCTGGTAATGATGATCATCCGTGATGATGACCAATATTATTCACCAAGCGACCTCTGGTGGTGTACAGATTCAGGAACACCTTTTAGAACACGTTTCAATTACAATGATAACCCAGGAGCTCAGCATTTTGATGCTATTACGGGTCCTTTTGGCGGTTGGGATCATACTATATATCCGGATGTGAGATTCTATTACTCTTCCGATGCATCTGCACAGGCACCCGGAGCTTCAACAGATGTTACATTTACAGCAGATGCCGGTGGTGCTCTGGAAACTGAGATCAACTGGATATGTCCAACCATGAATTCGGGTGGAAATACATTAACAGAATTATTGGAGATGAGAGTTTATAGAGATGATGAATTGATCTATACAGACACAAATCCTATTATTGGTGATCCGGGAACTCATCTTGATATTTCAGTTCCTTTTTCTGGCAATTATGAATATTCAGTAGTAGGTTACAATAGTTTTGGAATTGGAATTCCAGTTGAAGGTATGATCTGGGTTGGCGAAGATGTTCCAAATGTTGTAGAAAATTTGCTATTAACAGGGCAAGCTGGAGCCGGTTATTTAACTTGGGATAATCCCATTACCGGATTGCATGGTGGCCCTTTCAATGAACCAATAGCAGGTTATCATTTAGAACGTTCCGATGGTGAAATCATTGAGATATCGGGCGTTGTAACTGAATACATAGATGATACAATTCCTGTTGGTGATTATTACAGTTACACAGTCACGCCTTACAATTCCGTTGGTGATGGACCTCCAGTAACTTCCAATTCGGCTATGCTAGGTGCTGGGGATGAAATATTTTTTGATGATTTTGAATCTGGTCTTGTAAACTGGAACTCATTAATTAATAGTGGTAACGGTGAATGGCTTATTTATACTCCACCTTTCCCAAATAGCTATAACATGCCTCCTTCATCTTCGGGTAATATCTTAGCTGCAGACACCGACTTGGGTGGACCTAATGCAAATATAGATTGTACAATTAATCTTATCACACCGTTAGATTTAACAGTTTACACAACAGTTGAACTTCGGTTTGATAATGATTTTAATGCCTTAAATAGCAGTGATTACTGTTATGTAGATGTTACTAATGATGGCGGTGTAACCTGGAATAATGTTCTTACATTTTCTGGAGTAGATGTTACGGCTACTAATGAAATTGTAGATATTACAGAATATGCTGCCGGTGAAACTAATGTTAATATCAGGTTCAATTCAGTGCAACCAGGTTGGCATTGGTGGTGGGCTATAGACAACGTTGGTATTTATGGAATTGGTGAAGTTCTTTTAACACCTCCCTCTAATGTGCAAATAGATGAATACCTGGGTCTTCTAACCTGGGAAGAACCAACTATTTCTAGAGCAGAAAGGCAAACACAAAAAAACAGCAACCGTGAACTATTGGGTTACAATGTATATTTGGATGGTGAGCTGGAAGGCAACACAAGTGATTTGGAGTGGCAATATACTGATCTGGTAAATGGGGAAGAATATGTTGCCGGTGTGCAAGCTGTTTATGATGAAGGAACTTCCGATATTGTAGAGTTGGACTTTACTTATGCAGGAGTAGATGCAGGTATTATTCTACCTTTAATTACTGAGCTTAGAGGTAACTACCCTAATCCATTTAATCCAATAACAACGATAAGTTTCTCACTTGTAGAAGCTGGTAACGTTTCAATTAATATCTACAATATGAGAGGTCAGCTTGTTAAGACTCTTGTAAATGCAGAACTTGAAAATGCTTATCATGAAGTATCATGGAATGGTAAAGACAACAATGGTAAAAATACAGCTAGTGGTGTATATTTCTATACTATGAGAACACAAAACTATAACAGCACTAAGAAAATGATCATGATGAAATAGGCTCATATTTCATTGACACCCTCCACTCTCATCTTAATAGTGAGATTGGAGGGTTTATATTGCTAATTTCATTATCTTGAAATTATTAAACAGGATATATGAGTTCTGCATAATAGAGTGTTTTTGTGAGAAAAGAAAAAAAGTGTGTCTTTGCGAGTTTGCTTCTCGCTGTTGCTTACGAAGCAATCTCTATAAATAGTAATCAATTAGCAATATAG
>QMNP01000209.1 GCA_003647825.1 Candidatus Cloacimonadota bacterium | reverse complement strand
TAATGAGTTCTGCATAATAGAGTGTTTTTGTGAGAAAAGAAAAAAAGTGTGTCTTTGCGAGTTTGCTTCTCGCTGTTGCTTACGAAGCAATCTCTATAAATAGTAATCAATTAGCAATATAGAATGCTTCAGCAGAAACTCTCTGATAGATGCTTCGCAAAGACAAAGTTTGTATTATGCAGAAGCCTTAATAATTCTAATAATAGGAGTCTAAATGGAATCAATATCAAAAGATTTTATTCGCACTATCATTGAAGAAGATGTGCAAAACAATAAAAATGGTGGAAAAGTTCATACTCGTTTTCCACCGGAACCAAACGGTCAGATGCACATCGGCCATGCCAAAGCAATTTTGCTGAATTATAATATTGCTGTGGAATACAATGGAAAATTCAACCTTCGCTTTGATGACACAAATCCCGAAAAAGAAGAGCTTGAATTTGTGAATGCGATTATAGAGGACATCAAATGGTTAGGATGTGATTGGGAAGATCGTCTTCTGCATGCTTCCGATTATTTTGATAAGATGTATGAATATGCTGTGCAGCTTGTGAAGGCCGGAAAGGCTTATGTGGATAGCCAGTCTGCAGAAGAAATACGTGAAACTCGAGGAACGGTAAAAACACCTGGAAAAAACAGCCCTTATCGAAATCGGTCTATTGAAGAAAATCTCGATCTTTTTGCACGTATGAAAGCAGGAGAATTTGAAGACGGAACTCATGTATTGCGCGCTAAAATAGACATGGCTTCTCCCAATATGCTATTGCGTGATCCACTCATGTACCGTATTCGTCATGCAGAACATCACCGTACTGGAAATAAGTGGTGTATATATCCTATTTACGATTGGGCACATGGACTGGAAGATTCTATTGAGGGAATTACTCACTCGCTATGTTCACTGGAATTTGAAGCTCATCGTCCTCTTTACAACTGGTATCTGGACCAATTGGATGTTCATCATCCTCAGCAAATAGAATTTGCCCGACTTAACTTGAACTATACTGTGATGAGCAAAAGAAAATTATCAACTCTTGTTGAAGAGAAAGTGGTTGATGGTTGGGATGATCCGCGTCTTCCGACTTTATCCGGTTTGCGCCGTCGCGGCTTTACACCGGAATCTATTCAAAATTTTATCAATAAAGTTGGCGTATCAAAAGCTCACAGTGTTGTGGATTACGCTTTGTTAGAACATTCCATCCGGGAAGTTCTGAATAAGACAGCTCCTCGCGTGATGTCGGTATTACATCCATTGAAAGTAGTGATTACAAATTATCCAGTAGATCATGTTGAAGAGATAGATGCAGTTAATAACCCTGAAGATCCAACAGCAGGAACCAGAAAAGTTCCATTCTCAAAAGTACTTTATATCGAGCGTGAAGATTTTATGGAAGATCCTCCTAAGAAATTCTTCCGATTGGGACCTGGTAGAGAAGTTCGTTTCCGCTATGCATATTTCATTAGATGTAATGATGTTGTTAAAGATGATAATGGAGAGATCACTGAACTGCATTGTACTTATGATCCTGCTTCTAAGGGTGGAAAATCTCCAGATGGACGCAAAGTAAAGGCAACTCTGCATTGGATCTCTGCTGCTCATGCTGTTGATGCAGAAGTAAGACTTTATGACCGATTGATCACTGTTCCCGATACCAATAATCTGGAGGAAGGAAAAACATTTTTGGATTATATAAATCCAGATTCTCTTAAAGTTCTGCAGAACTGTAAAATTGAAGCTCATCTGGCAGAAGCAGAACCTGGTTTCCGCTGTCAGTTTGAACGTTTAGGTTATTTCTGTGCAGATCTTGATTCTACCAAAGAAAAACCTGTTTTCAATAGAACAGTAACCTTAAGAGATACCTGGGCAAGAATGCAGAATAAGAAGTAAAATTTATTAAATCTTAATATTTTTTTCGTATAGTTTTTTTAGATAGTTTATAAGATTAGATAAAATATGAAGAGTTGCTTAAATTATGAGTAAAACGTTGGTCGCAATAGTAGATGATGAACCTGATATTCTTAACCTGGTTGCCATTAACCTGGAGAAAGCCGGATTTGATACAGAAAAATTTGAACTGGCAGACGAACTTCACAAATTCCTGGATAACAAGATTCCAGATCTGATAGTACTAGATCTGATGCTGCCGGATGCCGATGGATTTGATGTTTGCAAAGACTTGAAGAAAAATGAGAAATTTGCGAATATTCCAATCATTATGCTTACCGCAAAGGGTGATGAAACAGATCGCGTTCTTGGTTTGGAATTCGGTGCAGATGATTATGTAGTAAAGCCGTTTTCTCCAAGAGAATTGGTTGCAAGAGTAAAAGCAGTGTTAAGAAGGGGAAAGGTAAAAGAAAATGCAAAACAGATCATCGAAATTGGAAAAATATTAAAAATTGATCTGTTAAAAGTACAAGTGCTGGTTAACGAGAAAATTGTAGAAACCACCTCGACCGAATTCAATATCATCAAACTGCTTGCTTCCCGGATTGGCTGGGTTTATTCTCGCAATCAAATATTAGACCACTTATGGGGAAATGATAAAATTGTTGTAGATCGAACTATTGATGTTCACATTCGTAATTTGCGTAAAAAGCTGGGAAATGCTGGAAAATTCATCAAAAATGTTCGTGGTGTTGGCTACAAAATGGAAGAATAGCTATGCAGATACAGTTATTTAGAAGGAACTATGAAGCTGTTAAATAAAGCAATCCGTACATTTTCAATTATTTTCATCCTTTATGCTGTTCTGGCTTTCGTAATCATTATTCATTTTATTCCATATTCGAGTCTTTTGCTGGGAATGAGTATTCTCACAATTATAGCCTTTCTAATTTCGGTTTTCTACTCTTATTCTATTACAAAACCTATCGACAAACTTGCAGAGCAAATAGAAAAAATTTCCGAAGGGGAATTCACTGAATTTCAGTATCCTCTAAATAGGCATTATAGTAAGATCTTCAGCAATCTCAATGAAATTTCAAATAAACTTCAGCAATACAATACAAAGCTTTCCAAACGAAAAGAAGGTTTTAATATTATTATCGAATCGATAAAAGAAGCGATCTGGATACAAAATGAGAAAGGCATGATTCGTACTTACAACACAAGTTTTGCTAGTCTTGTTCAAATAAAAGATATTAAAAACCAGTACTTTTGGAATGTTATTCGCATCAAAGTACTCTATGACATCGTTGATAAATATTTTAAGAATCCGCAAAGTAAGACAGAAGAGATCGAATTTGATTCAAAACATTTTCTTTGCAGCACATCTCATTCCGAATTCAGCAGAGAAACAGTGTTTATTCTATACGATATAACAGAATTCCGCCAACTGGAAGCCATCAAAAAGGACTTTGTATTGAATGTTTCTCACGAACTTCGAACACCTCTTACTTCCATAAAAGGATACCTGGAAACTTTTGAAGATGATCTTGATGAAAAAAATAAAAGTTATGTAGAAATTATAAAGCGTAATACTGAAAGACTAATCCACATTGTTAATGATCTGCTTACCTTATCCAGGCTGGAACATGACAATTCACTTGAAACTGAAGCAATTAGAGTCAATGATTTTCTTGATAATATTTCTCACATCTTTGCCCATAGGATAAACGAAAAAGGATTGAAGCTGGTTATTAAACAAAATAACCCGGAATATGAGATACGAGCCGATGTTTACAAATTAGAACAAGTTTTCATAAATCTAATCGATAATGCCATTAAATATACTGATGAAGGTGAGATAAAAATTATAGCTGAAAACGGAACTAATTACTTTAAATTTATCATCTCCGATAGTGGAAGTGGAATTGCAGCAGAGCATCTCTCCCGCCTTTTCGAAAGATTTTATGTTGTAGATAAATCACGTTCCCGCCGTATGGGTGGAACTGGTTTGGGGCTTTCAATAGTGAAGCACATAATTAATTTGCATAATGGAATTATTGAAGTAGAAAGTGAAATCGGTGAGGGAACGACATTTATTATTAAGCTACCAATTGTGCAAAATGGATAAAGAAAAAGTAGTAAAAGAATATTTGCCACT
>QMNP01000208.1 GCA_003647825.1 Candidatus Cloacimonadota bacterium | reverse complement strand
AAGCATGGGAAGTATTATTGGTGGACTTTATGCCATTGGTTATACACCAGCAGAAATGGAAAAGATCATTTTAGAGCAAGATTGGAATGCAATCCTGCTGGATAAGATTTCCCTGCGCAGTATTTCTATGGAAGAAAAGGACGAAGTAGAGAAGTATATCGGCTCATTTCCTATTGAAAGTGGCAAAATTAATTTACCGGTTGGTTTAGTTGCGGGTCAGCAGGTTTATTCTTTCATTAATAAGCTTTGCATCTCTGTTCATCATATAGAAGATTTTTCCGAACTTCCCATTCCTTTTTTATGTATTGCAACAGATATCGAAAAAGGCACGGAAGCCGTATTGAAAGGTGGATTTCTACCTGATGCTATTCGAGCCAGTATGTCGATTCCTTCTCTTTTTGCACCGATCGAGATCGATGGGCAGCTTCTGGTTGATGGAGGTCTTGTCAGAAATTTTCCGGTTTCACATGCCTTGGAAATGGGAGCTGATATTGTAATTGGAGTAGATGTGGGAGTTCCATTATATTCCAAAAAAGATCTTAATTCATTGGCCAGAATATTAAACCAGGCGATTACTTTCCAAAGTGTGGAAATAAATAAAAACGAAAGCGATCTATGTGATATTCTCATAAAACCGGCAGTTAATGATTATTCGATCATGGATTTTAATAAAGCAGCAGAATTGATTGCTATCGGTGAAGAAGCTGGTCGTAAAATGTTACCGGAGTTAATCAAATTAAAAGAAGAACAAAGTCACTTTCCATCATCTCCTGAAATCATTCCACTTACTAAAATTGAAAAAGTATATATCAAAAATATCCATATTCAAGGTTTAAGGAATGTTTCAAAAAATCTGGTTATTGGAAAATTGAATATAAGTAAAAAAAGCTGGCTGGATACTTCAGAGTTACAACAGGCCATTGATAGAATATATGGTAGTCAATATTTTGAAAAAGTATCATATAAACTTGAACCAGCACAAAATGGAGTTGATCTTTTTGTAAGAGTTGTCGAAAAATCATCCAGTAATCTGAATTTTGGATTACATTATGATAATGATTTGGATGCCTCTATTCTGATCAATACGACCTTTCGAAATAAATTGATCATGGGTTCGAAGCTGGCGATAGATGCAAAGCTGGGCAATAATAAGGCTTTTAAAATTTCGTATTTCATTCATACTGGCTGGAAACCGGGTTTTGGCTTTGGTATAACAGGTGATAGAAAAGAATATAAAATTCCAATTTATAATCAAGATCAGCAAAAGACAGCAAACTATTCTTATTCTACGAACAGTACGATTTTAGATGTTCAAACGATTTTTTCCAATTCTATAACTTTGGGAGGTGGTACTCAGTTTAAATATACCAAACTGAAACCGGAAATAATTCAGAATAACTGGGCAGTAAGCAATCTGGATTACCAGCAAATGATTTTTCACGGTTATTGCCAGGTAAATACCTATGACAGAATGAATTATCCACGCAAAGGAGTAAAAATACTCGCAGACTTTAAGCAAACTGTTGAGCTGGAGCATAGTTTGGTAGAAGAAGGTTATTTAGATGATGTTCGCGATCCGATAGATTCTTCTATTTTCAAGATATCTGTGGTTGATAGACTAATTGGAAATCTGTATTATGAAGAAACGATTAAGTGTGGATCATTGACGCATTCAGATTCATTGCAGGATGATTCCTTCTTTTATCTGGGGGGAATGAATGAACCAGAAATAAACTTTATGCCTTTTTATGGTTATAAATTCATGTCTCTTTCTACATCAAACTTCGTTCTTATGTCATCAAATTTCTATTATGAAATAAGTGACGGCATATTTGTTTCTTTAAAAGGTAATTGGGTACGCTTAGGGAGTAGTTTTGATGATGTTATAAACAAAAAACAAAATTATTTTGGCTGGGCAGTAACAGCTGGTTGGATTACTCCTATCGGGCCTCTAGAAATTTCGTATGCAGGTGGTGATGACAAAAACGACAACTATTATTATGTAAATATTGGATTTTATTATTAGTTAATAAAGAAAGGATTAATTTTATAATGAGTATATTAAATATAGAGATCAAAGCAAAATGCAGCGATCCAACTGAAATCAGAAATATACTGAATTCCAGAAATGCAGATTATAAAGGTACCGATCATCAAGTTGATACATATTTTAAAGCTGGGAACGGTCGCTTCAAAATGCGGGAAGGAAGTATCGAATACAGCCTTGTATTTTATGATAGAGAAGACATTGCTGGTCCCAAAAGATCGGACGTTATCTATTATCATCCTCGCAAAACAGATCCAGTAAAACAGCAGCTTTCCAAAGCGATCGGAAAATTAGTGATTGTAGATAAACAACGCGAGATCTATTATATTGATAATGTAAAATTCCATATCGATACAGTAAAGGAACTAGGTAATTTCGTAGAAATCGAAGCGATCGATAGAACAGGTGAAATTGGAGCAGAGAAACTATATGAACAATGTCAGAAATATCTGAAACTTTTCAAAATACCAGAAGACGATCTTCTCACAAATTCTTATAGTGATCTATTGTTGAGTAAACAGATTTCAATTCGAGAAAGTTCGATTGAAGAAATTGTAAAACTATCAAAAGTAATTCCTGAATTTTCAGATTTATATTCGATTGAAGAATATAAAAAACGATTAATCGGGAAAAGAAGTTTGCTCCTGGTAGCAGATTTTGAAGGGAAACCTGTTGGATTCAAAGTTGGTTACGAAATGAGTGATCATTTTTATTCCTGGATGGGTGGAGTTTTACCTGAATTTAGAAGAAAAGGAATTGCTCAGAAACTGGCAGATAAACAGGAAGAATGGTGCAGAGAAAACGGATTTGATAAAATCAAAATTAAAACCAGAAATAAATACAGGAACATGATCCATTTACTACTGAAAAATGGATATAACATTATTGATATTGAACACAAAAAAGATAAAATACAAAACAGAATTAAACTGGAGAAAACTATATGAAATATTTACTGATCATCTTCTTACTGATATTAATCTCACCAATTGTTGCTCAAAATCTCACATTTAAATTAGATACTTCCACAGCATTTTATTTTACAGAATATAATGATTATGAATGGGATGAACCGTTAACGGGCTTGCACATAAACACTGAACTTTATAACCTTTCAGGGAGATTTGGTTTAGGTGTATCAGGTTTTTATTCCTTTTCCAGTGCTGATGATAATTTTGATTTCATTCAGCTTTATGACGGCTATATACATTATTTCACTGCTCTTATCAATGAAAAAAAATACTTTATTCATGGCTTTTATGGTGGGGTTCGTTATGCAATGATAGATTATACTCCCTACAAAACAGATAATCTGCTGGAAGAGAATTTTCTAAGGCCACTAGTAGGCTTCAAATTTGCCAATGAGCTTTGGGGTTTCGATTTAACTTGGAGTCAGGCACAAGATCATAAACCGATTTTAGGATACGAAATTAAGTTTCGCAGTTCCAGCAACTGGATCATGAAAATCGGAAGACGAAATCGAGGTTTTATCAGTGATGTAGATTCAGATGTTTTTTTTAATCTGGGATATGAATTTTATGGATAGAATAAAAGTTTTATTACCGAGCTTGTGTCATCCTGAGCTCGACGAAGGACGAGGAAAAATCTTGATGTCCTTTGAGTCTTCGACTCCGCTCAGACTGACAGTTAACTAGTATGAAAGAAAATAAGTTAGATTTCACAATTTCCTCCCTGCAGGCAAATCTTTACGCTATCCCTCTGGCAATTCTCATTATTGCCGTATTGTATATTCCTTTCATACTCATCTGGGGTTTGTCACCCTTGATGTCAGCAGTTTATTCACCATTCCTCAAATTGCAGATTTTTCTTCCAGTGTTTGTTTTACTAGCTTTGTTGCATGAGATAATTCATTGGCTGGCTTTCAGATTTGCTGGTAAAATTGATCATTCACACTTAAAGATCGGATTTCAGTGGAAAACGCTGACACCATATGCTCATTGTGATGCTGCTATGAAAGCTTCAGCTTATCGGATTTCACTTATTTT
>QMNP01000207.1 GCA_003647825.1 Candidatus Cloacimonadota bacterium | reverse complement strand
TATTCTAAACAATTTGATGACCGCAGGCATTCGGATGTTCAAATGTAAACCTTACGGATGGTTATTAAACCTCCGTAATGGTTTAAGCTTATCAGAACAATCAAACCATTCGCAAGGTCTGTCAACCATTGCGAAGGTTAATAAAAAAGGGGAAAGCCGAAACTTTCCCCTGATATATCTATCTGTGAATTAGATTAGAATTTTACTTCTGCTGTTAAGAAAGCATTGAACAATGGAGCAGGAGTTACATACATGTATTTTGTTCCATTCAAGCCATCTTGACGACCATAATCAGAAGTGTAGTAAGCTCTTAAGAAGTTATCTTCTCTATTGTTAATATTTTTAAGATCCAAACGGATAGAAGCATCTTTGCTGCCCAGTTTGAATACATAAGAAATGTCACTATTCAAAGCCAGGAAATAAGGTAATTTTGCTTCTTCAACCGTTCCATCAGCCAATTCATATTCATTAGTGTAGGTTCCATAATATTCATCCCACCAGTTAGTGCTAAGGCCAACTCTTAAATCACCAGCTGGCAGATTAAATGTATAACCAGCTCCAAAACTAACCATTTGTTCAGGTGAATAAGGAACAACTTTATCTATCACTTCTTCGGCATCTTCACCAAAGATCTCATCTACATTCAGTTCTGTCCAACGGTTTTGTGCATACGTAACTGAAACATTACCATCAATATTTCCAAACAAGAATCCAGCATCAATTTCTACACCCTGGTGAGTAGCTTCTCCAGCATTTATAGTAAGGTAATCACCGCTTTGCTGTACAACACTTTCGATTTTGTCAGCATATATTGTCTGATAAAGGTTAGTAGTTATATTCCAGCCAACACCTTCGTAACCGATACCCACTTCCATAGTTGTAGCTTTTTCGGGATCGAGCTCATCAACATGATCTACACCAAGTGAATCTGTCCAAGTTTGAGATGCATCTGGTCCGCTTGATCTGCTGTACCAGTCACCTAAGCGGGGTTCTTTATTGGCAATAGAATAATTAGCTAATACATTCAGATATTCAGTGATATTATAGTTAACGCCAAGTTTTGGAGATAAGAAATTAAATGTTTTTTCATAATCGCTTTCTTCAAACTTCAAAGTTCCGTCGGAATTTGTTTTATTTTTTGTAGCAAAATAGTAATTATCAGTAAACATTCCTAAGCCGTAATCGAAAATACGGATTGGATTTTCTTCTACACGTGAAGTGTAGGCTGCATACTGGCCATCTAACATAACGGTCAATTCTGGCATAGGTTGAATTTGAGCACGAACAAAACCTGACAGGTTAGATACGATACCATCATAATTATAACGATTTTGATGTTCTGCAAAAAGACCACCAGTGTAACGTAAATCCCAGCCTTGAGCTAAATGAGTAGCTCTCCAATATCTCCATTCACCACCAACAACAACTTTAATCATATCGTTGATCTTATGATCGAGATAAGTATTGAAACCAAATTGTTTGTGATTGTTCTGACTGTCGTTTTGCCAGGTATGGCTGTAATCACCGTTTGGAAGGTTCTTAGCTGAATACCAATACCATTCACCAGTATTCCAATCAGAAGATCCTAAAGGTTCTCCATTGTAATGAGGTCCCCAACCTGCAGCTGTTGTAGAATCACTTGCTACGAATCCTTCCAGTTCGATACCAGTTTCATTATAGATATGGAGTGCATGACGTCCAAAATATTTCCAGTCAGTTGAAGATTTAATTGTTTGACCATAAATTCTACCTGTTGCTACATCAAATTTATCATTTCTCAGGTATTTTCCACCACCTGTTCCGGATGTAACAAATACATTTGTCATGAGCATTGTATCATCAGAGAGTTTCCATTCATCGCGAACGGATAGTTGTGGTTTATGATAATAATTTTCCTGCTCAATATTGTTATTTCTATTATAGGCACGTCCTAATGTATCCATCAATTCCATATCGGTAGATGTACGCATTTGACGATGGAATTGAGGAGCAGAGATGAGACTGATGTTAACAGTATGATCTCCCCAGAGATGTTGAGTGTCAACACCAAAAGACCAGCCATTATATTCAGTACCGATCTGCCAGGAATCTCCCAGTTTTCTTTCTGCCATTACACTGTAATTAAATTTACCACCATAAAGGTTACCGGAATTATAGCGCACTAACATATTGTAGTTATAAGGAGTCCAATCAATAAAATTTCCTGTACCATCAGCTACTTTATCCGGAACAGAGTACATTCCTCCGGAAGTTCTAAATACCCATTCCTGTTCAGGAACAGAACTACCTATTGTCTCGATATTTACAGAGCCGCCAAATACACCTGAACCATACATGGAAGAACCAGCACCACGCTGAACCTGTACAGATTTGATATTAGAAGAAAGGCCTGTCCAGTTGCTCCAGTAAACCTGCTGGCTTTCTGGATCGTTAACCGGAATACCATTGATCATGATCTGAACTTTATCCTGATCGAAACCACGCACACGCAGTTCACCTTCGCCCAGTCCGCCACCGGTAGAGAACAATCCTGGAACACCTTCTAAAAGACCAGGAACATCTTCTGTGGTATATTTATTGACCACGTCTTCCTGGCTTAGATCGGTGAAAGCAATGGGAGTTTCTCTTTTTACAGCTCGGTTTGCACTTACTTTCATGCCGCCCAATTTAACAGCTTCGACAGCCATTTCGAATTTAACAACAGTGGTTTCATCTGCTACAACATTTACTTCCTTCATTTGCTTGGCATAACCCATGAAACTAACAGTAACTGTGTGAGTTCCCACGGGAACGTTTTTCAAAGTAAATTGACCATTTTTCTTGGCATAAGTTCCGGTTTTGGAATCTCCCAGATAAATAGCTGCATTAGCTAACGGGTTGCCCGTCTTTTCGATAGTAACTTGACCTGCAATTGTTCCAGTCTGAGCAAAAATCGCTACAGGAACAAGTAACAGGATCGACAAAACTGTAATTACAAGCACTCTTTTCATACACATCCTCCTATTTTTTTGGTGCATTTATAAACTAAACTGAAAATTTGTTTAATTAATTTATATGTCAAGGTCAAAAATAAATTTAAAAATATTTAAAATATGCAACTTTATTATAACAATATGGTGTATGCAAAATGTTTAATCTTTTTTCTGCAAAGCTTCCAGTCTAAAAGCTTCTTTCTTTTCATCGCTGATTTTTCTGGTGCCGCCGTAAATGGTTTTTTCCCATTCTCCATACATAGGATTTGGTAAGACAATAAATTTATCTCCAAATTCAGCTTGCAGGCTATCAACTGAAGCATAACGCTGTTCTATAGATTTTTTGCGGAACACATCAAGGAAATCAATGAGATTGTCTCCTAATAGTAAAACAATTTCAAATTTTTTAGAAACCAGATCTCTTCGATATTGTTTGTTGGAATCACCATTTCTAAGCAGGATATGATCATTGTCAGTATAGGGAAAATCGAGTTTTTGCAGATTTTTCAGCGTTCCTTCTCTAAATTTTTCATCACGATTGGAAATATAAAAAATTTCAACATCATTTTCTGATGCAAATTTTAGAAATTCAAATGCACCTGGAACAGATGTAGAACCTTCTTCGTCAACCCATTGCATGAAGTCATCATAAAAATTCAATCCTTCTAAAATACTAAGTGCTTCAAACTGCGAATTATCAAGTACCGTTTCATCCAGATCGGCTATTATTGCCAGTGGTTTTTCATGTTCTTCTGTTAAGGCAGATTTTAATCGTAAAGTTGCCAGGTTATAGGCTTGATAAGCTAAAGCTCTGTATTCAGCCGAAGTTTTTTGCCAGAGCACGGAATAAATCGTTTCTTCATGTTGCAGTTCGTTTTGGGCGAACAAAGTTGCAAATACAAAAATTATTATAAACGTAGTATTTTTTCTCATTATTTTGTTCCTGTAAGCGCTTTGTAAATTCCATCGAAAATATAGCCGACGTGAATCCTATTTGTAAAATCGATTTTTTCCACATTAATTTCCATTACTTTTCCTTTGTGATAACCAAACCGTATAACATCATTGGGATAAGTATTATACCATTTATTC
>QMNP01000206.1 GCA_003647825.1 Candidatus Cloacimonadota bacterium | reverse complement strand
ATGCTCGATGCTATAATTAAAATTAACAAATATTTTGATAATTTCATTTAGTTCCCCCTATTTTTTTAAAATTTCTAATATTAATTGCGGATTGCTATTTTTAAGTGTTTCTTTATCTACAATTTTGAAAAAGTAATATCTTGCTTTTTCACGATTTTCTCTTTTCAATTCTAGAACAGCAAGATTTTGAAAAATCCCATCATCCTGGTTTTTAATATCTAAAGCTTTTAAGTATAGCTCAGCTGCTCTGTTATATTTTTTTGCTTGTAACTCTAAATTTCCCAGATTATTTAAAGCAACTAAATTATTTTCGTCATCATGTAAGATTTCATTCAACAATTTTCCAGCCAGGTCATTTTGCTCATTAGCTATATACCAGGAAGCTAATTTATTTTTTACATGAATATTATTGGGGTATTTTGCCAGGATATCAAGAAATTCCTGTTCCTTTGATTTGCTGATTGCAGCAATAAAAGTATTTAAATCTGATTCGTATTTTGTTAATACGATATCAAAATCAATTTGATCGTTAACACTGATCTCGCCTTTAAAAAGAACTGGAGAAAAAAGTTTATGAGCTTCTGTAATGATAAAGATCTCTGGCAACAAACCCTCTTTTAGAATTTCTTTGTAACGTTCAATTCCGCTTTGCCAGCTTCGGTATAAACTCTCTTTACCGATTAGAGTTGCTTCAATTGGCATCCAGCAATTGTTGTTCGTTTCAATAAACATATTGGGATCAAATCCCATTTCTGCAGCTTCATTTTTGCTCATGCCGGTATCAAATGCAACCATTACATGTCCTGGGACATCGATATATGCTGTATTGATGCCTATAGATTCCATGATACTGGAGAGTAAAACAACCAGATCTTCACAATCACCACCTTTGCCCTGAATTGTTTGGATTGCCGGTTGAACAAAATCAATAACATCACTTTTTTCTGTCTGATCAATTGTCTGGTTAGGATCAGAGATATAATGAATTCCATATTCAGCCATAAAATTGTAAAGTTGAATAACCTGTTTAATTACTTTATTAAAGGTTGTTTTCTCAGCTTTTTCATCGAATGGTGTTATTATTTCATTCAATACAAAATCTCTGATAACCGGATCTAACGGATTGATAAATGAAGCTATCTGTTTTTTATTGTTCCAGGATATGGCATTTAACCCCAGGATTCTTAATTCTTTGGTTGTATTGACCTCGTACTCTTTTCCAGCGAAAACATAATTAGCTTTTATTTTTGCAATTATTGTTTTCTCTCCATCCTTACTTGTTGCAAGCAAGCTGTCATTAAATATAACGGTTACTGGATAGCTTTGCGATTCATTGGAAAGAACAGATGAAACAATTAATTCCCATTTCTTTTCAATGATATTATCGATTTCCACTTCTAAAAAAATATCTTCGACTGGAATTTCTCGAGTGTTGAACAGTGTTACAACACCAACAGGATGCGATTGATAATATTCTTTCAAGGAAGGGAAGATCAGATCAAAAGTGACAGTTTCAATTTCAATCGGATTTCGGGATTTGTTATATTCGATTCTTGCAGCTTTCGATTTTGCTAATAAACCTTGAATTTCAGTTGATTCCGGGAATAAATTATTAGCAATTGTAAATTCGTAAAGGGCTTTGTCATAGTCTTTTTTAATCATTAATAATTTACCAAGTTCAACATGAATTGGTATGGATGTGCTATCACCCGGAACAAAGACCGTAGCTCTTTGCAAAGCTTTTATAGCTTCATCAAATCTATTTAGCGTCTTAAGTGATTTAGCTAGTTCAAAGTTGTATTCATAGCGAGTGGAATCAAGTGTAATTGCTTGTTGGAAAGATTTTATTGCTTCCTGAACTTTTCTGTCTCTTTGAAAAGTTTTACCTAAATAGAAATAATTATCAGGGTTTTCAGGATTATTGGAGATTGCTCTTTCAAACTGGATTGCAGCATCTCCCAATTTATCATTCAAATAATAAGCAACACCGAGTTTATAAAAAATACGATTTTCTGTGTAATTTGAGGAAATGACTTTTTTATATAGCAGGATCGCTTCTTCATATCGTTGTAATTTAACCCAGATTTCCGCAACATTCAGAATATCTTCATTTGAACCTGATTCTGCAATTTTCTTATAGATTTTTAATGCTTCAGAATATAACTGCAAATTCTCATAACTCCGAGCAAGCATCTTATCAATTTCAGTAGATTCAAGGTTGTTCTCTTTGAAATTCAGCGCTAATTCGATAACTTTATAATAATCCTTATCAAGATAATACAAGCTAATTATTGTCTTCCAATACTCTTCTTTATTCAAAGATTCTAAAGCTGATTTTTGTATAAAATCGATACCATCCTGATAAGCTCTGGAAAGTTTATATATCTGGATTTTATCAATTATTATATCAGGATTGTCGGGATTTAGTGTTAATGCTTTTTGCAGGTAAACTAAGCTATTTTCATAATCCCGTCGTTTCTTGTAATTTTCAGCGATTGTTCTATAAAGTTCAATTACACGGTTTTTAAGATGACTGTATTGAGGATTTGTCTCATATAATTGGAAGTAAACATCTGCAGCTTCATTAAAGTTGCTGTTTTCTTCGAGATATTTACCGTAAGAAAATCTATCTGTAACCCAAGTGCTGGGTTCACTTTCCAGACTATCTATTGAAATTGCAGTTACTGCATATTCCAGGCTAAACTCAGAACTCTCGGTAAGCTTAAATTCACTTATCTCTGTTTTCTGTTTCAATATTGGTTCGTGCTTGCCAGTTCTGCGACAATAAACATTGTATCCAGAGGCTTGTTGATTATCATCCCAATGCAATTTTACTTCATTTTCTGAAGAGACAACAAGGTCGATATTTGTAGGGGCATCAGGTCTAATTAAAAGCTTGAGTTTCTTGGCATCAGCTGCTGATTTGTCGCTAATAAATATCAGATTCTTCTGATTATTAAAACCCAAAGCATAAATCTCAGCGAATTGATCAGAATCTTTTTTACTTCCCTTACAACCCAGTTCCATCAGAACATCAAGATCATTTTCCAATAAGATCAATTTTTGTTTATTATTGTCAATGATCACTAAAATATCATCAACAATACATTCAATAGCAGATACTTTCAATGTACTCAGGGCTAATCTTAGAATAATACCGTAATCCTTATCAATTCTGTAAACATTAGAGGAGTTTGATAAAACAAAAAGTTCTCCGTTACTATTTATTGTAAGATCAGAAGGAGACAATAGCGTATCATTTTTATAGCATTTTTGGAATATTCCCTTTTTGGAAAAAATTGATAATCGGTTGTTTTTATTATCTGCAATACAGAGATTCCCATCATGATCGACTACAATTCCTTTAGGATTATTTAATTTTCCTTCTTCCTTTCCTTTCTCACCAAAGAACCTTATATAAGAGCCATCCAAACCGAAAACATGTACTTTATTTGTGCCTGAATCTGTAACAAAAATGAACTCATCAAGAGCTACCATTTTTTCTGGTCTGCCAAATTTTATACCTCTTTCTTCAGCGGTTGTTTCATCTATTTTAAATAATAATTCATTGCCTTTCAGGCAGTAAAAAGCTGGTTCATCACTATTTATAATATATTTATTATCCTTTATAAACAGAATATCATTAAATTCATTTGCATCGTTGCCGCCAAATTCAAATAGAATTGGAAATTCGGATTCAACCAGTTTATGCGATGCTTCATCTAGTTTTTCAATATATCTCTGAACTAATCCATGCTTACGATCGAGAAAATAAATGATATCATTTTCGTTCTCAGGCTGGATGCAAACAGCTTGAGTAGAGCTGAAATATCCTGGTAAAGGATCCTTACTTTTTACACCAAAGTTCCAGATCTCTTTCCCAGATGAATTTAATTTTAGAAAGTAACAATTGCTATTATCTGAAATATAGTATTCACCATAATTACTTATTTTAAAATCTGTTATTTTAAGGCTTAATTCTTTGCTTGTTTCTAGAGCTTGTATTGTATTAATTTTGTTTAAATAATGATCATAGACTTCGATAATTATCTTTTGGTTCTTTTGTTGAAGCACATGTAGATTTTGTGAAATATCAAGACAAATAGCGAT
>QMNP01000205.1 GCA_003647825.1 Candidatus Cloacimonadota bacterium | reverse complement strand
TGGATTGTAGAAGAAGACGAAGAAGAAGATGAAGGTCTCGTTGCCAGTGGTCAAGGTGACATCAAACCTACTCCCTGGGTTGTAGAAGAAGACGAAGAAGAAGATGAAAGTATGGTAACCATTTAATTAAAAATGAGCAGGTATTTCTTAGTCAAAAGTGAATTAATGTAATCCTTCATTTTTTTAGGAGATTAAATAATATAAATGCATGATATAATAAATGTCTATGGAACTTCCATACTTAGAATCATCGCCCTGATCTTATGGTGGATTTTATTAAAAAAACATAAATTTGAAAGCACGAATCGTCTATCTATTATATATTTTATTTCTTTTTTTGGGATTTTTATTCTTTGGAATTTTTCCATGATCATCTCGAAATACTTATTTGGAAAATCAAATGAAGTTTATTTAGTTTTTTGGGTGATTGCCAGTGTGTTCGAACTTTTCTTCATCACAAAGATACTGTTTCTCACACTAAGTCCCAGCAAACCAAATTCCGACATATTCCCAATAACTGTTTCGGTTATAACTATCCCGATAATCCTGGCGGCGATTTTATCATACACAAATCGGAGTTATAATCCCATTAATACAACAGATTTTTTTAATATTATCCTTCTGTTACTTGGCACAATAGTCATTCTGCGCAATCTGCTTATAGGAGAAAACTTTTTAAATAATATCGAATCATTTTTTATATTTTCTGGATTTGCACTTTATTTTGTTCTACACATTTTAGCGAGTAATTCTTTTTCACTTGGTTTTCTGGAAAACTGGAATTTTGGGAAATATGCAACTATTGTTAGTTTAATCTATTGGTTAGGGAGTTTATTCTTTATATGGAAAATCAGATCCAGACATTTGTCTTAATATCTTCAGTAGTTCTCGGTTTATTCATTCTTGTTACTGTGTACCTTATTATAAAATTAAAATTGAATGATGTTCTTCTGAAGAAATCAGAAGGGAAACTGAAAGATTTTAATGAAACACTGCAATATACAGTTGCAGAAAAAACCAAGGAACTGCTTGCTTCGGAAAAAGAATTTAAAGCATTATACGAATTGAATAATGAAATTTTGGAAAGTTCCCCTGCTGGTATAATAAAATTAGATAAAAATATGCGGATAAGTTATGTGAATCCTGAAATGAGAAATCTGCTGGGTGAATACCCGGACTCTCTTGGCAACCTGGATGGGGAACTTTTAAGAAACCTTCCAGACTTTAATAATCCTACTTTTATAAATTTGATCAACAGGCTTCAAGTTGGAAAAGAAATTTCGATTGCAATAGATCTAACAAAAAAAGGCATTAAAACATATTTGGAAATTAAAGGTGTTCCCGTTTTTAACGATGACGTATTTACTGGCGGTGTGCTTCTTTTCACAGATATAACAGAAAGCATTATAGCTGAGGAAAAACTGAAGCAGAGTTTTGAAATGCTGCAAAAAGCTACAGGTGATATTATCCAGGCCATGTCTTCAACTTCTGAAATGAGAGATCCGTATACTGCCGGCCATCAAAGAAGAGTAAAAGAACTGGCTGTTGCTATTGGTGAGAAAATGAATATTTCTAAAGAGCAGCTGGAAGGCGTTAAATTTGCAGGAATTATTCATGACATCGGCAAAATTGCTGTCCCTTCCGATATTCTTTCAAAACCAGGTAGGATCAGTAAAATGGAGTTTGAAGTTATTAAAAGTCATAGCCAGGTTGGATATGAACTATTGAACAAAATTGAATTCCCCTGGCCAATCTCTAAAATAGTACATCAGCATCATGAACATCTGGATGGTTCTGGCTATCCAAATGGATTATCAGGTGACGATATTCTTATGGAAGCAAGAATACTGGCTGTTGCAGATGTAGTTGAGGCTATGACCTCACACAGACCATATCGTGCGGCTCTGGGTATCAATGCAGCTTTAGAAGAAATAGATAAACACAAGCATGATCAATTTGATCCAACTGTTGTTGATGCCTGCATGTCGCTTTTCAAAGAAAAAAAATTCGAATTCTCGAAATAGGATAAAATTTTGATATGAAATCATTAAAATATGGGATAATTGTATTCGTATGTTTAACTGCTGCAATTTTAAGTAGTTTAACTATCCCATTTTCTAATAATGAAATAAAAACCGATACCAATAAAATATCAAATTTTTATCGTGTTTCTCCACCAGATTCGATATTATGCAACTTACAAACTTCAGCCTGGCTATGGCATAATTCAAACAACCTTTATATTCTTTGTGAATTAGAAATTAATGATGACTTTGTTATGGGTCGTTTTGCCGATAATGATGTAAGTGTAGATTCCGATTACTTTCGGGTTCAATTGATTTCTGATGAAGCAAATTATTATGCCTATGGATACATGGCTTTTCCGCTTGGCAGTAAGCTGGATTTCATTCGTAATTCAGCTCATTCCAATGATAAAAACTGGAACAGTGATTATACCTATACTTCTGATTTTGCGAATAATATCTGGACTATCCTTTTTACAATTCCATTCAAAGATATTCGAAGAAATGGGATTGCTCCTTATAATTGGAAAATATTACTGACAAGATATATAAAAGATAAAAGACAGATATTCAGCTCATCATTTTGCCTTACAAAAATGGGAAATGATTATTTTAGAAGAGCAAATGACATTAAAATTAATCATGAAATCCACGGATCAAGTAATCTCAGTCTTATTCCTTATATAATGTTCGATCAGGACCTGCAAAATAATGAAATTAAATTTGATGAAAAAAATGTGGGTTTAGATATCGCTTACAGTCCAAACGTTACTACCAGAACCAAGCTTAGCCTTTCACCGGATTTTTCTGATATTCCATTGGATAATGTTGTGGATACATATAATTCAAAATACGTTCCTACCTATGAAGAAAATCGCTACTTTTTCGTGGAAGATTTTGATGCATTCGGTGTTGATCAGTCACTCTTTTATTCCAGATATATCGTCCAGCCGGAATATGCTTTTAAACTTACTACCGGCAACAGCAATTACTCACTGGGAATTTTATCATCCAAAGACAAACCTATAGCTTCAGTAAACAACGCACCGGATTTCTATAACATAATTGCCTTTAAACCTGTTCTGAATAAATTTCGCTGCCAGTTCACTTTGCTAAGCAGAATAGATGATAAAATTAGCGACTACCATAATGAAGTACTTCATTTGAATCCGATCTGGGAAGCAGGAAAAAATAAGTTTTTCTGGGCAGACTTAAACAGTTCATTCTATAGTTTAAAGGACGAAGATAAGCAGGGAAATTATCTTAAACTTGGATATCGCGAATATTCCAGGCATCACAATTTCTGCTTTCAGGTTCTGGAAATGACTAAAGACTATACAGCTGATATGGGAAAGAATTATGAAGATGATTTCTATGGCTGGAATCTGGATTATTCTACCCTAAACCACATTAAACATAGTGTATTTAATGAAATGGAAACCTCTATTTCTTTAGGTGAGGAAATTGATAATAGATCCAATAAATTATTGGAAAGAAAATTTACTTTTGGTGCAGATCTATTTACCAGTAGTAACTTAGATTATGGATTCGACTTTATCTATTACAAAGAATTTGTAGCAAACTCCGGAGTTTCTGGTGAATATTTTGATAAATTTAGAATGGGATTTAACCTGGGATGGGATAGATTCAATTCATTTGAAAATCGATTATATATCAATTTTGTCCATTACCTGTTTTACGGCCTTAATGAAAACCATGATGGTACCATTGTGCAGTATCGTTTATCTGGAGTGATCAGTAAGAATCTATCTTATAATTTCAACCTCGATTATTCTATCTATCCTGATCTGCCTGAGCTTATTTATGATAAAGAATATTGGATTGGTAATTTTGATCTGGTGATGAATATTTCCAACAGTCTTTCCTTTTCTCAAGGTCTGAGGTATGATGATTATGAACATGGAAATTACTCGCAATATCTTGGCTATTTTGCCAATATCCGTTGGAATGTAACAGAAAATTTGGATGTATTTGCCGGATTCAAAGAAGCTATGAATAAGATCGATTCGGAAAACGAAATTGATTTTAAAACACTTTATATAAAACTAAGATATTCATATTAGGATTTGAAAATC
>QMNP01000204.1 GCA_003647825.1 Candidatus Cloacimonadota bacterium | reverse complement strand
GAACAATATATTATTATCGATGAAGCCCAAAATCTAACTCCACATGAAATGAAAACCATAATAACAAGAGCAGGTGAGGGAACAAAAATTGTAATAACAGGAGATCCATATCAGATTGATATACCTTATCTGGACTCAGAAAGTAATGGGCTAAGTATTGCTGTAGAGAAACTGAAAGCAGAGAAAATCGTGGGACATGTAACACTAACCAAAGGAGAACGATCTGTTCTCGCTGATCTGGCAGCTAAGTTCTTTTAATCTAGCTCACGGATCTTCACGAATGAATAATGATAATGACAGTAACTCGTGAGTCTTTTCACGGATTGAACAATTAACGTTCCCAAGACAAACTTGGGAACGAGATTGTTATTTCCTTTCAAAGCGGTTGATGTAGGAATTAATTAGTTGTAATGATTGCTAGTGAAAGGCTCTGGCTAAAAGAAACAATGTCATCCTCAACTTGATTGGGGATCTATTTATGCAACAGAGATTCCCGTTTGTTCGGGAATGACAAAAGGATTATATTTATATGAAAAACGACAGAAGCTGGACAGAGATAGATCTTACAAATTTCGAAGATAATATTAGCGAATTAAGGAAATTTATAAAACCAGATACCAGGATCATGCAAATTGTAAAAGCAGATGCTTACGGTCATGGTGCTTATGAAATTGCCAGAAAATCGATAAAATGTGGTGCAAGTTATCTGGGAGTAGCAAATGCCCAGGAAGGTTTTTTATTGAGATATCAGGGTATTAGAATTCCTATTGTAATTTTATCTCCATCTCTGGTGAATGAAATCAATATTATTCTGGAAAATGATCTCATTCCTACAATCTCTTCTTATCAATTTGCAAAAGAGCTAGCAAAACAATCTAATCGTAAAATCAACATTCATATTAATATTGATACGGGAATGGGAAGAAGTGGTTTTGAATACGACTCGGCATTGAAAGAAATTGATAAAATTAAGAAATTACCAAATTTATTTATTCAGGGTATTTTCTCACACTTTTCTTCTGCCGAAAACGATTTGGAATATACTGAGCACCAAAATATCAAATTCCAGAAATTTATCAGAAATTTAAGCGAAAAACCAGAATTGATCCATATTGCAAATAGCAGCGGTGTTGTTACAATGAATTCCGATTACTGCAATTTAGTTCGGATAGGACTATTATCATATGGAGTTTATTCTGATCCTCAACTAAAAGAAAAAATTAAACTAAAACCGGTCATGTCATTCAAAACCAGGATAAGCCAGATCAAAACAGCCATGGAGAATGATTCGATCGGATACAATAGAACTTTTACATCTTCCGCAACTATGAAATATGCTATCTTACCTGTTGGATACGCCGATGGTTATGATTTTCTGCTCTCCAATAAAGGTAAAGTGCTGATCAAAAATAAAGAATGTGATGTAATTGGAAAAGTCAGTATGGATATGACCGCAATTGATGTAAGAGAACTGGATGTAAGTGTAGGAGATGAAGTTCTGTTATTAGGTGATCAAAGTGAGATGTTTAGAGCAGAAAATGTTGTATTAAATTATAATGGATCTAGTTATGAATTGCTGTGTCAGATCGGTCGTAGAGCGAAAAGATATTACAAGGAAAATGGTGAGATCATCTCTTCTTCCCCACTTTTACGGCGCGATTTTGTATCTCTGGATTATAGCGATGAAAAACTTAATACAGTCATTGAGACAGCCATCGAACAGAGATTGCAAAGCAAAGAAATCTCAAATCTGGTATATTCGGAATTTCTAAAGCGTTTCTTTGCAGAGCATGATCGTGATATTCATTACAGACGCAATTTCAGACATTATATCGAATTTAATGAGCATAAATTTGCTGAATTAAACCAATATTTTCAAACCAATACAACCTTAACTTTCACAAAAGTTCTTCAACAGGATTATTTCTATGTAGCGTGTGCCAATGAAGAATCTAAACTGGAAAAATACTTTCTGCGACCAGATGTGGAGTATCGTTGGTTAATAGATAAAAATCTCGGTTCTACACTGTTCGATCTCACTTCGGTTAAAATCAATGATATAGAACTTTACCACGAGATGAAGATGACTGATGACTGTCTGGAAATTCGTTGTTATCATCCTGAATTGAAAAATCTAAAAGGAAAAGAAGTAGAATTCTCAATTTCGACACAAACCTTTTATCCTAAAGATCTGCATCAACTTGCCGTGTACCTTATTGAATTAACTCAAGGAGCGGAAATCACTTTCAATTTTGGGAATGTGTTAGAATCAGCAGAAGCAGTGCCTATTTTTTCCGGTCGCAGCAAATTCCCCAGTATCACTTGCGGGAAAAATGAGATCACAATTTCAACTCAGACAGATGAATGGATCTTTCCTACAAGTGGTGTGGTATTTGTATATTAACATAATAAATTGGGATTTGTTTTAAATTAAAGATCCAAATAAGGTGTTTGAATATTAGCCGTAGATTTGTGTAATTAATTCCGCACAATGTATTTAGTAATCATTCATTTTATGTGTATTTTTACAATATTTACGGTTTAATTGCTTGGCATAAGAAATGCATTTCCTTTTAATAGATACAGTTAGGGGGAAAGATGAAAGCGGTGTTAATAATTTTTATTATTCAATTTAGTGTTTGTATTTTTTCCGAGTCTATTTATGTACCTCCCAGAGAGTTTGACAATACTCCGGCGAAGATTGAAAAATCAAGTGGTTCATTCTATGTGCAGAATAAACCAGACACACCATATCAGCGAACAACGAAACTTGCTTCTAAAGTTAAAAAATTTCTACGTAAATATGATACTGAGACTTTTTGTAATTTATGCAGGAAAAAACCAAAGAAATTTACTAAGCATAAAACATTTATGATGATCATTGATGAATTTGGAAATATTCTTGCTCATTCAGGAAATTCCAATTTCATGAACAGGAATTTTTTAAAGACTCGTGATTTCGCAGGAAATTTCTTCATTGAAGATTATTTGAATAGAATTAAAATTAAAAAAATGGATGACTATTCTAAATACTATTTTTCTGAAAATAATCAATTGCAATTGATCCAATGGATTCATTTAGAGAAACTGGAAAATAATAAGTTGCTGGCAACAATTTGTACTAATGAATTTTAAAACTAAAATGAAATATTTAGATTAAGACAGATAATTCAACCGATAATGAAATTTTCGTTAGAACTGCTTTGAATATTATCTATTTTTCTGCACAACTTTGTCCGGCGCAAAAACCTGTACTCCAGGCTATCTGAAGATTGAATCCGCCCGTATAAGCATCTACATCGATAATTTCTCCAGCAAAGTATAATCCCGGAACAATTTTTGATTCCATTGTTTTGGGATTAATTTCTTTCACATCAACGCCACCGCTGGTAATTATCGCTTCTTTTATTGGTCGTAATTTATCAAGTTTTATAGAAAAATCTTTCATTAGCTCAATAATCCTCATTCTCTCCTTGCGCGATATCTGGTGTGCTTTTTTCTCTGCTGATATCTGACTGAGAATAATGAAAACAGGGAGCATTTTTGAAGGAAGAAGATGTTTTAATATATTCTGGAAATTTTTATTGGAATTCTCTTTGAATTCTTTTTGAAGCCTCTTATCCAGTGTTTCTTCACTCAAGGCTGGCTTCAGATCTATGTGCAGAATATTATTTTTGATTTTACTAATATGAGAAGAAGCTGACAGTATTACAGGTCCTGATACTCCAAAATGTGTAAATAGTAGTTCGCCGAAATCTTCGTAAATTATTTTCCCATTATGATCTGTAATGGTAATTCCGGCATTTTTAATGGCGAGCCCCTGCAGAGCTGGTACACGTACTGACCTTACGGATGGTTTTGCTTTTGAATCTTCCGTAATAGTTCTGGATTGTTTTTTTTCTTCAACCATTGTGGAGGACTCAGACCTTCCGTTAGGCTGAAGAAATTCCATCGCTTCGATGGGAACCAGAGAGGGTTTGAATTTTGTAACTTTATGACCGAAGCTTCTGGCAAATTTATAACCGTCTCCGGTAGATCCAGTTCCCGGATAAGATTTACCCCCTGTTGCAATAATCAGATTTTCGGCACGAACAACTTCTCCATTAATTAATTTTGCTGCAAAGAAATTACCG
>QMNP01000203.1 GCA_003647825.1 Candidatus Cloacimonadota bacterium | reverse complement strand
GGGTAGGAAAAAGTTACTTCTACTGGAAACCCTGATTGTGGATCTGCAATATCACCATAGGGATAAATATCAAATTCTCCCAGTCGTATTTGATCCTGGTAGCCGGCAAGGATTTGAAAAGCGTTGTTGTACATGCCGCCCACACCTACAGCCTCAATAATATCTCCTATTTCATAGTCGTCGATTGTTATTCCTGTAGAATCCCAGATCCGGATGGTTGTGCTATAATTCTCTAAATCGGAGATAATAACATTATTACCGCCGCCTGCCCAGTAAGCATCAGTTATTTCACCTACAGCCAGAACCAGAGTTCCTTCATAACCATTCAAATTAAGACTTAAATTTACATCTATCGGCTCCGGTTCAGGATTTCCGGTAGATAATACAGACCAGCTAAAATCCTTGATCTCAGTAACACCATTGTATTCGTCAACTTCCCCGGTAACTTCCAGTTCATTTCCTCTAACCAGATCAGTTAGGTAGGGTGGAATATCGAAAGCAAAGAGCTCAATACCTTTGCCAGAGTCATCCTGGATAAAGGCATTCATCTGTAGATTATTAGTGACGCCTGCTCCAATAGTTATAATTCCCTGAATAGTAACTATTTGTCCATTATAAACAGATATACTATCCTGAATATTGGCAATTGGCGTTATTGTCTGGGAATAGCAAAAGACTGGAATGAGTAATAATATCAATAAAAACTTTGTCATTTATCCTCCGAGGGTTGTTTGTTAAAAAAAAGTGTAAAAATTATCATAAGTGTAATTGCAACTACAATAGAACTATCAGCTACATTGAACACAGGCCAGCGCCGCATGATAACATCAGGGAAATCACACCAGATGAAATCTGTAACACTGCCGATAAAAATTCTATCTATCAAGTTGCCAACTGCTCCACCCAAAATTAGTGAATATGAGATCAATTCTAATCTTGATTTTGTTTTCATGATGAGATAAACCAGTATGATCGTGGCAATGATCGAAACAGTGATAAAGATCATTTTATTAAGACCGTCACTTCCAAAAGAAAAACTGAAAGCTGCACCGGTATTCCTTACATAAGTAATCCAGATAAATTTTGGTGTAATATGCCAAATTTCTCCATATTCCAGATTGGCTCGGATCAAGTATTTAGTAATTTGATCTAAGGCTATAATACCAATAGATATTAACAAATATATCAGGTTGTTCCGCTTGATGGCAGATTTAGCTCCGAGTTCATTTGTAATATCCGGTTCGTTTAAAGCAGTTTGAGTTTCTCCTGTTGCCACTCTTGCGGTTGTTTGGGATTCTTCCGATATCACTCTTATCGCCTTCTTCTTGTTTTCATTTCTTCTTTAGATTTACATGAAATACAATACTTGGCGTAAGGGACAATGTTTAATCTTTTATCGGGAATGGTTTCTCCGCAAATTTCACAGACTCCATATGATTTTTCATAGATCCGTTTAAGAGCGAGATTAATTTTCTTTATTTTTTCCAGTTCTTTATTTAAAAGATAAACGCGTTTTTCTGCTTCATCTGTATCTGTACCCATATCGGCCTGATGAACTGAATAAGAAGATAAATCTCCAGATCTATCCTTGGATCCACGTTTTTGAATTTCATCAATACCCTTGATGATCTTCTGGGTTTGATTTCTTTCCCTGATTAGGATCTCTTCATATTTTTCCAGTTTTTTTGTAGTTAATTCTCTGGCAGCCATAAGCTACTTCCTCTCTATATTTTTTCGATTATATTTAAAATTATTTTTTCCAGATTCAATCTGGCTTTTTCAGCATTTACCCGAATCTCTTCCTGGCTATGAGGTTCGCTGTGGAAGATATTACTAAGGTTTGTAACAACAGATATTCCGAGTACTTCCATTCCACCATGCACAGCTACGATAACTTCAGGAACAGTGGACATTCCAACCAGATCGGAGCCAAGAGCGGCAAACATCTTACATTCAGCCAGGGTTTCTAAACTCGGTCCTGTAAGGCCTGTGTAAACTCCAGTTTTCACTATAAAGTTGTGCTCCTGGGCAATGTTCGTTGCGAGATTCATAAGGCGATGACTGTAGGGCTCGTTCATGCTGGGAAATCTCTCACCTAATTCCTCGTAGTTAATTCCAATAAGCGGGTTAGTTCCCATAAAGTTAATATGATCATTGATCAGAACGATATCTCCAGGCTGAAGATTTTCATTTAGGCTTCCGGCAGCATTTGTAACGATGAGAGTATTTATTCCTAAAGCTCTCATTACTCTGATGGGAAAGGTGATCTGCTGCATGGAATAACCTTCATAATAATGCAGTCTTCCCTGCATGATCAGAACGTTCTTTCCATTAAGATTGCCAATTACAAATCTGCCTTGATGAGAAGGAGCGGTAGAAACAGACATATGAGGAATATCTTCATAAGGTATATTGATGGGATCTGTCATCATTTCTGCAACAGAATTTAAGCCGGTTCCCAGGATAATTCCAATTTCCGGTTCAAAGTCGATTCTGGCTAATATCGATTGAGCAGCTTCCTTAATTTTATTAAGCATCTATTCTCCTCATAATACGGTTTTCATTTGAATTATCCACCCAGGATCATACTTCTTAACATCTGCAGTAAGATAATTACAATGAATGGTGAAAAATCGATCATCATATTTGGTGCAAGTTTTCTCATCTGCATTCTAAACCAGCCCAAAACAGGTTCGGTTATTTTTATAATGAATAAATACACCGGGAAAAAAGCACTATCAGGTCGAATTTGGAACCAGGACAAAATTGCCCGTATAATAATAATATATATATAAATGTCTATTACCTGAACTAATAGGCCAGGGAGTGAATTCATCTATAGTACCTCATGACAGTTTCTGCAGCGAGCTTCGTAAATTTTAGATGTTCCAACTACAACCTGGTCTTTATCCTTAGTAAGTCTTTGTGTTCTGCTGGCAGGATTACCGCATTTCACGCAGATTGCATTCAATTTGGTTACATACTCGGCAATAGCCAGCAAGTTTGGCATGGAACCAAAAGGTAATCCACGAAAATCTTGATCAAGACCAGCTACAATTACACGTTTACCGCTGTTAGCTAATTTGTTGCATATGTTTACTATATCATCATCGAAAAATTGGACTTCATCAATGGCCACAACTTCAGTATCGTATTTTACCTGTTCATGGATCTCTTTGGAAGTTTCTACAATGGTAGAAGGAGTTTTCATCATACTATGAGAGACGATATGATCTTTATCATATCTATTATCTATTTTTGGTTTGAAAACCTGGATTTTCTGCCGGGCGTATTCTGCTCGGTGTACTCGGCGAATCAACTCTTCTGTTTTTCCGCTGAACATGCTGCCGCATACAACCTCTATCCAGCCGGTCTTATTGTTAATAATATTCATCTCTAAACTCCGCTCGCATATTTTTAAAATGTGTTTTATGTGTCAAATGATTTGTAAGGTCAAAATGAGGCCCTTGCTGATAAACTTTAGAATGACTTTTCTGATGGGCATTTTCAATGATAAGAGTGAGATATATCTATCAAAAAATTGATTGAGTATAATTGAAATATAAGAGATATAATATAGCTTTAAGTTTTAATGGAACTGGATTAACTTAGCGTGAGGATGAACGCCTGATTGATGATTATTGACAGTCCTGTCGTTCAAAATATCAGAATATTTTTTTTCTAATCCCTAACTGTATTTTGCTGTAAGCCACGAATTATGGAAACATGATGTAGAAATAGGAAATCTTCGGGAATCGTTTTTTGTTTCACAGCTAAAAGGCAAACATAAAATATCTTCATTTCCAATTGCCGATTATTCGATTGAACTATCAGAATGAACGTTTCACAAGCATAATTCAAAGTTAAATCTTCTTTCTCTTGAGCTTTTTTGTGGTTATAAATTATTTTTATTTGACAATAAAATACAAGTTCAGCGAAATAAATTGAGTATTAAATTTAAAATGAGATCGTTTGCTGGAGAATTGCTAAGTTTCGTATCTGTCGTTAGATAAAGGACACAGCAAGCCGACTCTTAAAAAGGAAAAATAATGGCAAAAGTTACTGTAAACAATATCGATAAAATATACGAGAACGGTTTTCAGGCCGTGAAGAAAGCAAACTTTGTAGCAGAAGATAAGGAATT